>DFKL01000018.1 GCA_002373535.1 Prevotellaceae bacterium UBA3646
CTTCGACTCATACCGGACTCTACCGCTGCAAAAGTACACATTTATTTTCAAACGCCAAATATATTATGAAAAATCATCTTTTTCTTCAAAGATTTAGTTTTCAAGTTCCGCCTGCAGCGTGCTATTCGCAAGGTTAAGCGTTGTGCTTGGCAGCTGCCTGGATTGTATATGGTTCTCAATTACAAGTGCAGACATGTCGATGGAGATTTCCGAAGACTGCAAATGAGGAAAAATGAAAAACCTAAAGCCCTATGAAACGGACGAAAATTTCTATTAAGGTTTGGTTCTTAATCCTTACAATAGACCTCAGAGAGGTCATAAGGTTGAGATTTTAAGACCAAAAGGGGAGGGAGACCTCCCCACCTTTAGGTTTTTCTGTGGCAAATCTACTAACTTCTTTTCAATTATGGAAGATATTTTTTATAGTTTAGAGGTATCACTGTCCAACTGGAACCTGACGTTACCGATGTAGTGTATTGCTACTATGAGTATGATTTCGATTGCGTATGCTATAAGATAACTGTACCATATCAAACTGATGTAGTATCTGGATATTAGCCATAACACTGGTATGACGGTCAGTGACAGTGCAAATGAGATGAAGAGGGCTATCTTGTGGTAGCCGTAGAGTTTGTATACAATCATTATCGTGTAGATGTAGCAGAATGGTATGAAGCTGAGTGCAAAGATGCGCAATGCGTAGTTGCTTTCTGTGATGATGTCTGCCGTGTCTGCTCCGAACAGGCGACTGATGCTGGCGGGGTCTATCCACACATATAGGCATGTGAGGAGCATTGCTATGGTGATGAAGCGGAAGGACTTGTGTATTACTTGTCTGAATAAGACGTTGTCGCCCTTGCCGACTTGTATTGCTCCGAGCGACTGTATGGTACGGCATACTCCGGCAAGGAAGAGGTTGTATATCTGCAGGAGATTCATACAGACGGAGAGTGCAAAGATACCGATGCGTCCCAATGATGTCAGTACTATGGTATTGGCGCTGTACATGAGGAGTGTAAGGCATATGGATGCTACGGCAAGGGGGGTGCCTTGGGAGATGATGTCCGCAAGGGCTGGCTGGGGGTGGTGCCAGGTAAGGTGCAGGTGGTTGTCCTGGTATAGGTAGTGTCTGCACATTATGAGTATTCCGACAACGTGACCCAATACTGTTGCTATAGACGAGCCTGCGACGCCCCACCCAAGCCATTGGATGAAGATGATGTCGCAGATGAGGTTTACGGCATTGTCCACGAGTATTGCAAATGAGACGAGTCGGGGGCTGCCGTCTACGCCTACCATGGTGCTGAGGGCCCACATTACCATGTAGGCTGGTGCTCCGAGGAGCATGGGTACGAGGTAGTCGTATGTGGGCTGGTATAGCTGCTGGTTGTTGCATAGCCATCCTGCGAGCTGATGGGGGACGGTGAGTCCGCATAGGGTAAGGATAATGCCGACTGCGAGGCTGAGGGCCATTGATACGGTGTAGATGTATGTGGCTCGCGGGGTGTCGTTCTTGCCGAGCTGGATACCTACGAGCATGCCTGCTCCTGTGGAGAGTAGCATACTGAGGGTAAACATAAACTGGATGACGGTCCTGGAGAGGTTTATGGCGCTGACGGCGTCGGCACTGATGAGATTGCCGACGATAATGGCGTCGACGATGTTGCCAAGACAGCCTGAGAGGGCGATTAGTATGGATGACCATAGGAATCGCCAGTATTGGCTGTCGAATGTTATCTTGTCTTCTTGATGCATGTTGTAATTGTGTGTCTTATATCTTGAAATAGTCAAAGCCGGTGATGGTGTCTACGAAGCGACGGACGTAGTCGGAGGCTGTGAGGGGCCACTGGAAGCCAAGGCGGTAGAGTACCTGTGTGGTGTATTCGTTGGTGGACTCTATCCAGCGTGTCTTGTGTCCGGTATTCATGTTGTAGGCCATCAGGGGGCGAAGCAGTGTAACGAGGTCTGGGTTGTCCATCATTTGCCGGAGGGCTGTCTGGAACTCTTCGGTCTCTACCCGCCTGAGGTTGATGCCTGCCTGGGCAAAGCCCGTAAGGATGTCGGACAGGAATTGGCGGTGTGAGTTGGTGGGATGGAACACGATGCATTCCCGTGGGGTCTGGGAGAGTTGCATGATGGCGCGTGCCACCTCGTCGATGGGGGAGAACTCGAAGCGTTGGTCGAGGGTCTCGTATGGTACCATGCCTATGACGACATAGGCTCGCAGACGGGCGAGGAAATTGTTGGTATTGAAATTGATCTGAAACTCGCCGTCCCTCTGGCGGGCTGAAAGGTTTCCAACGCGCATTATCTTGGCATTCAGTCCGTGATGGGCAATGGCTTCGAGTACGAGTTCCTCGGCCTTGAACTTGGAGTATACGTATTTGTTGGCGTCTATGTTCTGACCGATATAGAAGTCGTGCTCGGTAAGCCTGACGTCGGGGCCTGGTACTCCGTCTACGCTCAGTCCGGAGATGCTGTTGGTGGAGACGTGGATGAGCCGTGAACGGGTACGGAGGCAGAAGTCTATAAGGTGCCTTACGGACTCGATATTGACCATCTCTATGTCATTGCCGGCGGAGAAGTGCTTGACATTGGCTACGCAATTGACTACGGTGTATGTGTCTGTGAGCCTGTCGTATGCTTCGGGTTCAGTTACTTCGGCCGAGTATGCGGATACGCGTTGGTCGAAATGTGTGAAGGCTTCTGTATGGCCGAAGTAATAGAAGTAGAGGGTCTTGATACGGCTCTGGGCGTCCTGGTCGTCCTTGGCGCGTATGGGGCATAGGATGTGTCCGTGGAAATTGTTGAGCAGCTCGTTGAGGATGTGTATACCGAGATATCCGGTGGCTCCGGTGAGCAGTACGTCTCCGATGGGCTGGCGCTGGCCTTTCCTGAAATTGTCAAGGGTATTGGCTTCCAAGAGTGCGTTGAGTGGCGCGTAGTGCGATGACTGCAGGGCATCGGCAACAGGGGCGTCTTGCTGAGCTGGTGTCTCCACAACGGCATTGTCGGTTTCGTGTCCGTTGACGTACTGGCTCAGGGCTCTTGGCGTCTTGAGGTCAAAGAGGTCGTTGAAGACTATCTGTATGCCGTTCTTGCTGGCTTCGACGATGACCTTGATGGCGTTTATGCTGGTGCCGCCTATCTCGAAGAAGTTGTCTGTCGCTCCGACTTCCTTGATATTGAGTATTTCAGAGAAGATCCTGCAGAACATTTCCTCGGTCTCGCCCTTGGGGAGCTCGTATTTGGTTGCCCGCTTCATCTCGGGTGCGGGCAGTGCCTTGCGATTGATCTTGCCGTTGGGGGTCATGGGCATTGTCTGCATCTGCATATATGCATCCGGAACCATGTATTCCGCGAGTGAGGATGCTGCGAGGGTAGTACGGATGTCGTCGTCGTTGAGTGTCGCATTGTCTTCGAGTGTGTAATACAGGACAAGGTGCTCGTTACCCATGACCTTGCGGACCTCGGCAGCGGCCTGACGGATGCCGGGGATGTTGAGTGCCTTGCTCTCGATCTCGCCAAGTTCGATACGGAAGCCGCGGAGCTTGACTTGTGTGTCGATGCGCCCGAGGTACTCTATCTGGCCGTCTTCGTTCCAGCGGCAGAGGTCGCCTGTGTGGTACATGCGTACGGGGCGTCCCCAGCGGTCTGTCTGGACGAACGGGCAGTCGACGAAGGACTTGGCTGTCCTCTCGGGCAGACGCCAGTATCCGCGTCCTACCTGTATGCCTGCAAAGCATAGTTCGCCGGCTACGCCCTGGGGGACAAGGTTGCCGCTGTTGTCTACGATGAAGTTCCAGTTGTTGGCGACGCTCTGGCCTATGGGGATGTTCTCGACCCTGCGGCCTGGTGCAATGCTGTAGTATGAGGTGTCGTCGGTACATTCGGTGGGGCCGTAGACATTGATGATTTCTATGTGGTCGCTGTAGACGCCGTCCATCTTCTCGCCGCCTCCGGTGGTAAAGCGGATGGGCAGGTCGTCGAAGGTATTGAGCAGGAGGCTGGTCATTGCGGTGGAATAGCCGCCACCCGTACAGTGGTGGTCTATGAGGAACTGTCTGATGGCTGAGAGGTCCTTGCGTATTTCTGTGGGCATGATATGGAATGATCCGCCGAGTGTAAGGACGGGGTACATGTCCTCGATATGTGCGTCGAACGAGAAGGACCGGTGTCCGCTGATACGGTCTGCTGCGGTGAGGTGCTCCATGTCTATGACGACTGCGATGAAATTGCGCAGGCCTGCCTGGTGCAGCATGGCTCCCTTGGGCTTTCCTGTAGAGCCTGATGTGTATATCATGTATGCCAGACCGTCTGGGACGGAGAGGTCTATGGGCTCGGCTGCGGGGATGTCTGTCAGAAAGTCGTCGATGAAGAATATCTTGGCTGACGCGGTGCTGAAATCGCCTTCGGCAAGCTTGGCTTCGAGGACATCGTGCGTGGTGATGAGGACCTTGGACTCGGAGTTCTCGAGCATGTAGCTGAGTCGCTCGTTGGGGTACTCGAAATCCAGTGGCGTGTATGCTGCCCCGGCCTTGTGTATGGCAAGTACGGAGAGGGGGAATTCCTTGAACCGGTCGAGCATGACACAGACGAAATCGTCGGGCTGTACGCCGAATGCAATGAGTCTGTGGGCAAGTGCATTTGAGTATCGGTCCATTTCGGAATAGGTCAGCTGGCTGTCCCTGTCGACCACGGCGGGTGCGTCGGGGGTGCGACGGGCTTGCTCGGTGAACAGGTTGGCAAAGGTCTTGCTGAGGTCTACGTCTATCTCCTTGCCTGTGCCTATCTGGATGATTCGCCTGGCCTCGTCGTCACTGACGATACTGATGCTCGTAAGGGGTGCTTCCGGCTGAGACATCATGCGTACGACGGTTACCTGGACGGCATCTGCAAGTCTCTGCATGAGACGGGGGGTGTATTTGCCGTTGTCGTATTCCAGGCAAACGCGTGCCTGTCCGT
>DFKL01000139.1 GCA_002373535.1 Prevotellaceae bacterium UBA3646
ACGTCAAAACAGAGACAATTTTGAAAACCGATTGTGTGTATTTCGCTGATTTAGGTTGTCGTTTTTCCGTCTTAGGACTGTTCCAGGTTGGCATGTTAATGTCCCCCCTGATATATACTTTACCTCCACACATAACCAAGACCGGCAATATATGAGAAACAGTATTCTTGCCATCCTGTTGATGATGATAGCCGCGCACCACCATGTGGCAGCCGCAGCGGACTTACAGCGTATAGCCTCCCCCGGTGGGACGCTTGTCGTGGAATTACATACAGGCACAGAACCGCTGGGCTGGACGGTATCCAGAGGCGGCAAGCCACTGTTCACCGTCACCTCAATAGGCATGGATCTGGACACGCGCCACCTGGGCACCGATGCTATGCCCCGCAGCGTCAGGCAGACCATGCACAACGAGACCATACACCCGGCAGTACCGCTCAAATACTCCGTCATCCACAGCCGCTACACCCTCGTTACCATCGATTACGGCCGTTATCAGGTACAACTATGCATTATGGACAATGCCGTCTCCCACCGCTTTGTCACAACCCTCAAGGGCAACGTCAAGGTAATGGGCGAGCAGTTCACGTTCAAGTCAAGCGGAGACTACACGGCACACATACAGCCATGCAAATCGTTCGTCACCTCCTACGAGGAGCCATACCGCCATCAGGACGTCTCCGTCTGGCAGCATGACGGCACCCTTGCCACGGTACCGGCCCTGTTGTCCGGATCCGGCGACACTCAGCTCCTCATAGGCGAGAGCGACGTGGACGACTATCCGCGCATGTTCCTCAAGGCCGGAGCCGACGGCATAACACCCGTATTCCCCAAGGCCCCTCTCAGCTGGGAACCCTCTGGAGACCGTGGCGAGAAGATAACCCGTCAGGCAGACTATATAGCCACGACACAAGGACGCAGGACATACCCGTGGCGTTTTGTCATAGTCACCGACTCGCCAGGCATGGTCGAGCAGACCGTGCCGCTACAGCTGGCACGGCGCAACACCTTGCCCGACGTCAGTTGGATAAAGCCAGGCAAGTTCTCGTGGGAGTGGTGGAACGGAGCCGCACCCTTCGGCCCGGACGTGGATTTCAAGGCAGGGAGCAACTACCGTACATACTGCTACTATGCCGACTTCGCCGCCAAGTTTGGCATCGAATACATCCTGCTTGACGAGGGCTGGGCCAGATCTACACGCGACCCCTTCCACGGCAACGACGACCTCCGGCTGCCCGAGCTCATACGCTACTGCACGGCCAAGGGCGTCAAGATAGCCCTCTGGCTGCCATGGCTTACCGTATACCGGCACATGGACAGCATCTTCCAGACATACGAACGCTGGGGCATACCAGCCGTCAAGATAGACTTTATGGATCATTCCGACCAGTGGATGGTCAATTTCTACAAGCAAGTCACAGCCCTGGCAGCCCGGCACCACATCATCGTGGACTGGCACGGCTCCTTCACCCCGGCAGGATTGGAGCAGGAGTACCCCAACCTTGTCTCGTACGAGGGAGTGCGCGGCCTGGAGCAGATGGGCGGCTGTCGTCCCGAGAACACGGTATGGCTTCCCTTTATACGCAATGCCGTAGGTCCGGCCGACTTCACCCCCGGAGGCATGAACAACATGCAGCCCGAGTACTACCACGCTTCACGCCCCAATTCAGGCGCAATGGGCACGCGCGTCTTCCAGATGGCCCTGTACATAGTGCTGGAGAGTGGCATCCAGATGCTGGCAGACACCCCCACGCGCTACTATCAGGATGCAGAATGTACCCGTTTCATCGCATCCGTACCCACCACCTGGGACCAGACACGCTGTCTCGCAGCCCAGGCAGGCAAATATGTCGTCGTCGCCCGGCGCAAGGGGACCAAGTGGTACGTCTCAGGCATCACGGGCAATACCCCCGTGGAACTCGATGTAAGCCTGGATTTCCTTGGCGAAGGCCGGCACCGGATGACCGTTTTCCGTGACGGCTGCAATGCAGGCTACCAGGCCATGCACTACAACCAGTCAGTGCAGACCGTAGACCGCCATACGGCACTGAAGGTCACGATGGCCAGAAACGGCGGTTTCGCAGCCGAAATCGATGCACCGTAATAAAGTCCTGCCCGGCACGTTGAACTACTTTTGAGCCGTGGCTCCGACACTAATCCCTTCTGTCAGGAACCTCCTGAGATGAAGATGGATTATGCCATTGTCGTCAGACCTGCCAACCAATGGAGTCATGGAGATGACATATTTGGGATAGTTGTCCTTGATGGCACGGAGGTTTCCAAACTCACGCTCATAGGTCTTGTCATCGGCTATGATATAAGAAGCCTGCACATAGATTCTTTCGCCTTTTGGCTTTGTGCATACAAAATCAATTTCGCCAGCCTGAAGTTGTCCGACCATCACTTCATAGCCCAGACGGACAAGGTGATTGTAGATGATATTCTCTATCAGCTTCTCAATGTCTCTCTCGCGTGAACCGCCTACAAGAGCATTACGAATGCCGTGATCTTCAAAGTAGGACTTATCGTTGCTCTCAAATATCTTCCGTCCGTGGATGTCATATCTGTTCACCTTGTGAATCATATATGATTCACACAGATACTTAGCATAATTGATAATGGCAGTGGAGGTGATGTTCTCCCCTTGCGACCGCATATACTTTGCTATGCTGTTGGCTGAGATGATTTTCCCTGCGTTGTCGGCAAGGAAATGCACAAGGTTTTCCAGAAAAGGCACATTGCGTATGTTATTCCGCTTGATCACATCCTTCAGCAGTACGGTGCTATAGACATCCATCTGGTATTCCCGTGCATCCTGTTCGTCGAGTCCTGTCTTTTTCAAGCCGGGCAGTCCGCCAAGCTGAATATACTTTGCCAACGTATCATCACTGTTTGGCAAGTCGTGAAACTCCATGAATTCCTCGTAGCTTAGTGCCTGGACATAGACTTCTTTGTAGCGACCGCCTATTTTGTTGGCTAAATCACCACTGAGCATGTTGGAGT
>DFKL01000035.1 GCA_002373535.1 Prevotellaceae bacterium UBA3646
ATGCCTTTAGACTACCGGCCTTATTCGCAGCATACCATGGCTCATGAGGAGAGTGGATTCTTCTTGTGGGGTATCCGCTTCTGCCTGTGAGTGCCGTAGGTGCTAAAGGGCTGCAAGGATATGTCTGAGTACGACGGTCGCTGAAATCTCGCGATTGGCGGCTTCGGGTATCACGAGGCTGTCCGGACTCTCGATGACTTCGTCGGTAACTATCATCCCACGGCGTACGGGCAGGCAGTGCATGAAACGGCCGTGATTGGTTACTGCCATCTGACGGGATGATACGGTCCAGTCCATCATAGTATGGTAGTCGTGGAGTATCTGTCCGTATTTTTCCGGATATGTAACACCGGGGCATGACCAGTTCTTGGCGTATATGAAGTCTGCGTCTTCGAATGCCTTTAGCTGATTGTACTCTATATGGGCATCGCCTGTGAACTTAGGATCCAGCTCGTAACCTGCAGGGTGTGTTATGACGAGGTCGACGTCTGCTGCGTTCATCCATTGTGCAAAACTGTCCGGTACGGCCTGTGGCAGGGGTTTGGGGTGTGGTGCCCATGTGAGGACGACCTTGGGACGCGGTGTGGTCTTGTATTCCTCAATGGTTATGAGGTCTGCAAATGCCTGAAGTGGGTGTACGGTGGCCGTCTCCATTGCAAAGACTGGCTTGCCGCTGTATTTCAGGAACTGATGGTATATGGTTTCGGAATAGTCGTACTGACGGTCTGCAAGTCCTGCAAACGAACGTATGCCTATTATGTCGCAGTAGCTGGCCATGACGGGAATTGCTTCCAGGATGTGCTCGCTCTTGTCTCCGTCCATTATGACTCCGTGACCGGTCTCGAGTTTCCAGGCCCCGGCATTGACGTCGAGGACTATTACGTTCATTCCCAGGTTCTGCGCTGCCTTCTGGGTTGAGAGACGCGTACGGAGACTGTTGTTAAAGAATACAAGAAGAATGGTCTTGTTTTTCCCCATTTCAACGTATTTGAAACGGTCTTGCTTGATTTCGCGTGCCTCGGCAAGTGCTGACTGCAGGTCGCCCAGGTCCTGTACGTTGAGGAATGATTCCATTATGTGTCTGTTTTTTGTGTGCGTAGCGGCGGTGGCTGTCTTATGCCTTGCCATGATCCTTGTCGCGAATTTCGACTCTGCGGATCTTGCCTGATATGGTTTTGGGCAATTCATCGACGAACTCTATTATCCTGGGATATTTATAGGGGGCTGTCTCTTGCTTGACATGCCTTTGCAGTTCTGCGACGAGCTGGGGACCGGCCTGGTCTTCGTATTCCGGAGATAGTACGACGGTGGCCTTGACGACCATACCTCGCACGTCGTCGGGGACACTGGTTATTGCACACTCGACTACTGCGGGGTGTGTCATAAGCGCGCTTTCGACCTCGAACGGACCGATCCTGTATCCGCTGGACTTGATCACATCGTCGGCACGGCTGACGAACCAGTAGTAGCCTTGGTCGTCACGCCAGACTATATCGTTGGTGTAATACCATCCGTCGCGTATTGCTGCATGGGCCAACTGGGGGTTGCGGTAATATTCCTTGAACAGCCCGAGGGGCTTGCCGTCTCCTGTATATATGACAAGTTGTCCGTGTTCTCCTGGCGGGCAACTGTTTCCCTCGGAATCAAAGACATCTACCTTGAACTGGGGATTGGGGAGTCCCATGCTGCCGGGACGAGGCTCGGTAAAGGGATAGGTTCCGAGGACGAGTGTCGTCTCGGTCTGTCCGTAGGCTTCATATATCATGATGCCTGTCTTCTCCTTCCATTCCATGAATACGCTGGGATTGAGCGCCTCTCCTGCCGTAGTGCAGTATTCGAGTGACGAGAGGTCGTACTTGGTAAGGTCCTCGCGTATCATGAAACGGTATACGGTGGGTGGTGCGCAGAATGATGTCACATGGAAACTGGACATGGCCGTGAGCATCTTGTCCGGCTCGAAGCGTCCGTCGAAATCATACACGAAGATGGTCGCCCCACAGATCATCTGGCCATAGAACTTGCCCCAAACGGCCTTGCCCCATCCGGTATCTGCCACGGTAAGGTGCAGGCTGCCTGGATGGACATTGTGCCAATATTTGGCGGTAAGGATATGGGCAAGAGCGTATGAGTGGTCGTGCATGACCATCTTGGGCTCGCCACTGGTGCCTGAGGTAAAGTACATGAGGAAGTCGTCCGTCACCTTGTTCTGTCCTTTCTGACTCTTGAACTTGGGTGCGAGCATGCATCCTTGCCAGAAATTCTCCCAATTCTGGGGCACGGCCGGCCCTATGCTGATACAATGCCTGAGTGACATGCAATATGGGCGCGCACGTATGACATTGCGCAACACGTTCATGTCTCCTACGGCTATTATCGCGCAGATGTCTGCCTCGTGACATCTATAGATTATGTCCTTGTCGGTAAGAAGATGGGTGGCGGGGATGGCTACGGCTCCTATCTTGTGAAGGGCTACCATCGTTATCCACCACTCTATGCGTCTCTTCAGTATGAACATGACATTGTCGCCGCGTCTGATTCCCAATGACAGGAAATAACTGGCGGCGGAGTCTGAATATCTTTTCAACTCGGCATAGTTGAAATGGCGTACGTCTCCTCGCTCGTTGGTCCATAGAATTGCTTCACGCTCTGGCTCTGTCTCTGCCCATGCATCGACTACGTCGTATGCGAAATTGAAGTCTTCTGGAACATTGACCTTGAAATTGTGCATAAAGTCCTCGTAGCTTGAGAACTGGGTCTGGTGTACGAATTTCTCTATCATTTGGCTGGCTGTTTTGTTTTTGGATGCCTGCTTCTTACCGGAATATGATAATTTTGCTCCTTCTGATGCTGAATGGCATAGTGCTATGAGAGGACCTTCCCGAATGAGGCGATGAAACGGTCGGCGTCCTCGTGTGTCATACATAGCGGTGGAAGAAGACGGATGGTATTGGTTCCGGAACATCCTGTAAAGATGTGCTCTTCCTTGATGAGGCGTGTACGTGGCTCCTGATATGGCATGTCGAGTTCGATTCCTATCATGAGTCCGCGCCCGCGAACTTCTACGATGTGTCGGTTTCTTGCCTGTAGCGACTTCAGGCACGTCTGCATGTAGTCGCCTACGTCGCGGGCATTGTCGATGAGTCTCTCTTCTTCGATAATATCAAGGACTGCCAGTGCACCGGCACATCCAAGATGATTGCCTCCAAAGGTGGTTCCCAGCTGGCCATGTACTGGCTTGAACCTGGGTGATATCAATACTCCACCCATCGGATAGCCGTTGCAGATTCCCTTGGCTACGGTTATCATGTCTGGCCGGACATTGAGCCACTGGTGTGCAAAGAACCGGCCTGTGCGGCCATATCCGCATTGTATCTCGTCGCATATAAGTACGGTATCGTATTCATCACAGAGTCGTCTGAGCTGCTGCATGAATTCTGCCTGAACCATTCGTATACCGCCTACGCCCTGTATACATTCGACGATACAGGCGCAGACGTCTCCCTTTTCTAATTCGTGTCGCCATGCTTCTATGTCGTTGATAGGCAGGTGTGTCACGTGACGGTTGGCATTGACGGGGGCTATAATCCTGGGATTTGCCGTTGCCTCGACGGCAAGTGATGTCCGACCATGAAATGCTTTCTCGAGCGAGAGAATGCGGGTTCTTCCATTATGGAACGACGCGAGCTTGAGTGCGTTCTCGTTGGCCTCGGCGCCTGAGTTGATCAGGAACAGCTGATAGTCCTCGTAACCACTGACCTTGCCAAGCCGTCGTGCAAGCTTGCCTTGTAACGGGTTCTGGACGGAATTGCTGTAAAAGCCCAGTTTTGATACCTGTGCGGAGATTGCCTCTACATAACGTGGATGTGCATGGCCTACGGATATTACTGCATGGCCTCCGTATAGGTCGAGGTATTCCTGTCCGTTGCTGTCCCATACGTGACATCCTGCTCCCCTGTCTATCGTTATGTCGAATAACGGGTATACGTCAAATGGTTCCATATTGTTTCTAAAATGCGCTGGCTTTCATGTTAAGTCCTGCCTTTTCGTCGAGGCCAAACATGAGATTCATATTCTGTACGGCTTGTCCTACGGCTCCCTTGAGAAGGTTGTCTATCTCTGATGTAACCACTACCTTGCGACCGAAGACGTCGGCATGCACCAAGGCTTTATTGGTATTTACCACTTGCTTGAGATCCAATGCATTGTCGGTGTAGTGAGTAAATGCTGCATCGGCATAGAACGACGTGTATAGATTTGCAATGTCTTCGGATGTCACGGCCTGGTCCATCCTGACGACGGCGGTTGTATATATACCGCGGGCAAAATTGCCCCGGTATGGTATGAAATCCAGTGTTATCCCGCCTGCTTCGTAGCCTTCTTCCAATGTGTCTACTATGTGGGGGGCGGACGCCGGCTTTATCTCGTTAAGTGTCTGGCATATTTCGTGCAGGTGTTGGTGGGTGAAGATCTTGTAGGTTGACATGTTGTCGCTGCGCCAGGAGAAATGGGTAGACGGACCTGGCTTCCGGCCTGCGCCTGTCGAACCGGTGATAGCATTGACGGATATGTCATTGGTAAGAAGTCCTGCCTTTGCCAATGGCATGAGTGCCTCCTGTATGCAGGTTGCAAAGCATCCAGGGTTGGCGAGATGCAGGCAATTACGAATCTGTTCGCGGTGCAGTTCAGGCAGTCCATATATATAATCGTGGGGGCCACGGATACGGAAATCCTGAGCCAGGTCTATTATCCGGACTGATGTGGGAATATGGTGTTCCTGTATGAACCGTGCGCTCTTTCCGTGTCCAAAGCAGAAGAA
>DFKL01000123.1:0-242 GCA_002373535.1 Prevotellaceae bacterium UBA3646
ATCTCGGTTATCTTGCCTTCGCCCTTGAGTATTTTCCATGAGCGGTCGAGGCGCTCGCTTAGGTTTTCGAACATTGGTATTCGGGGTTTTTCGTTTATATTCCTAATATTTGGTGGCAGAGTGGTGTCACGACGGTGTCGAGTACCTTGCCGTTAAGATAGTGTTCGCCCTGGAATATGTGGAAACGGGCGGTGCCGTAGTGCTTGCGGAACAGGTCCTGACAGTTGACCTTGCGGTCGTTG
>DFKL01000123.1:304-870 GCA_002373535.1 Prevotellaceae bacterium UBA3646
TGCCGAAGAGGCCGTAGACGAGCTGACGGTCTTCGGGGGTTATGCCGGCGAAGCTGTCGTGCTCAACGGCCCGGAACTGGTCTATCAGCTGGCGGTCTATCTTGAACTCGGTGGCTCCGTCCTGGCGCTTGTTGCGGAAGGCTTGGCGCCTGGCTCCGCCGAAGGTGAGCAGGCGTGCCATGTGGAAGGATGGGTTGACGAGGATGCGTGGTATGCCGCGCAGCTGCTCGGCGTACATGGCTCCCATGCTGGTGGCGACAATGAGGTCGGGGGTGTCGTCTGCGACGTGTTGGTGCAGGAAGGACATGGCCTGAAGGGGTGACACGGGGACATCGGGACTGAGGACTTCTATGCCGAGCGGATAGAAGTGGTTGCGCAGCTGTGTCGCGCTGCCTGTGCTGCCGGATGATGCGAATCCGTGTATGTAGAGTATCTTCATCTGTCGTGCCTTGTATGGTATGTTCCGGCGTGTCCTGCGTGAAACGAAAGAATCCCAGAAAAAACCTATAAAAGCTTTAACCGGGATTCTCACCACCACTCTGTTGCGGGGGTCCGACTCGAACGGG
>DFKL01000123.1:960-11879 GCA_002373535.1 Prevotellaceae bacterium UBA3646
CAACTGCTCCACCCCGCGATGTATGTTTTTGCTTACTTGGGGAGGTGTGTCCCCTTGTTTGCGAGTGCAAAGGTATGGCATTTTGGGGAAACTGCCAAGTATTTGTGCAAAAATCTTGCAAAAAACTTGCATTTGCTTTGCAAAACTGCTAACTTTGTGGACTGTTACATATTATATAATAAATACGGGTGCGCATATGGCTTCGGAAAAGACGAGACAGAGACTGATTGACGTGGCTCGACAGCTGTTTGCCAAGAACGGCCTGGAGGAGACGACGATGAATGACATTGCCGTTGCTTCGGGGAAGGGTCGCAGGACGCTGTATACTTACTTCAAGTGCAAGGAGGAAATATATGGTGCCGTGGTAGAGGACGAGCTGGAGCGCATGAGTGAGCAGATGACGAGGGTGGCAAGCCAGAACATGGATCCTGAGGATAAGCTGGTGGCGCTGATATACTCGCACCTGAATGCCATAAAGGAGGTAGTGCAGCGTAACGGCAACATGCGGGCGGAGTTTTTCCGTGACATATGGCGCGTGAGCCTGATACGCAAGAAATTTGACCGTAACGAGAAGGTCTTGCTGACCCAGGTGATTACGGAGGGTGTGGAGAATGGCCACTTTGAGACGGATGACATTCAACTGATAGTGGACATAATAAGATATGCGGTGAAGGGTATGGAGGTTCCGTACATCTACGGCCGTCTGGCTGACGGGATGCCGAAGGGAATGAGTCGTGCCGTGGTCCAGAAGATCATCCACAGGACACTGTCGAAGAAATAGCCCGGCGCGACGTGTCGCACCGTGTCCCGTAACGGACTGGGAGTGGGGAAATCGGAATTGAATTGTATGAAACTAAATGAAGAATATATGAAACTACTGGAAGGAAAGACGGCACTGATTACGGGTGCTGCCCGTGGAATAGGAAAGGGCATTGCGCTGAAGTTTGCTGCAGAGGGTGCCGACATTGCGTTTACTGACCTGGTACTGAACGATGACATGGCGGCGGCTCTCGAGGCTACACGCCTGGAGATAGAGGCCGTGGGTGTCAAGTGTAAGGCATATGCCGGGAATGCTGCCGACTTTGCCGAGACTGAGGAGGTGGTGAAGAGGGTCAAGGAGGACTTCGGCTCGATTGACATCCTGGTGAACAATGCCGGCATCACCAAGGACGGCCTGATGCTGCGCATGAGTGAACAGCAGTGGGATGCCGTGATTAACGTGAACCTGAAGAGTGCCTTCAACTTCATACATGCGTGTGTTCCGGTGATGATGCGCCAGAGGGGCGGAAGTATAATCAACATGGCCAGCGTGGTGGGCGTCCATGGTAATGCCGGACAGGCCAACTATGCTGCTTCGAAGGCCGGCATGATTGCCCTGGCCAAGAGTATTGCCCAGGAGATGGGGCCGAAGGGCATACGTGCAAATGCCATTGCCCCTGGCTTTATAGAGACGGCTATGACGGCTGCATTGCCTGAGGAGGTACGGGAGGAATGGAAGAAGCATATCCCCCTGCGCCGTGGCGGCATGGTCGAGGACATTGCCAACGTCGCGACTTTCCTGGCAAGCGACATGTCGAGCTACGTGAGCGGACAGGTCATCCAGGTCGACGGTGGTATGAACATGTAGACGAAGGCCGGCTGATAGTGGAAGTCCTGTACGAAGATAATCACATCATCGTCGTCAACAAGGCCGTTGGCGAGATTGTCCAGGGTGACAAGACGGGTGACGTGCCTCTGTGCGAAACGGTCAGGGAATGGATAAGATGCAAGTACCAGAAACCGGGTAACGTGTATCTGGGTGTGGTGCATCGTCTGGACCGTCCCGTGAGTGGTGTGGTGCTTTTTGCGAAGACGAGCAAGGCGCTGCCGCGTCTGAACAGGATGTTTGCCGCACAGGTTACGGCCGACGGTGTGAACGAAAAACCGGTTCGCAAGACATATTGGGCCGTGACGGCTGACAGGCCTGAGCAGAGCGAGGGCAGGCTGACGCACTGGCTGACACGAAACGAGAAGTCGAACACGGCGCGTGCATATGACCATGAAGTGCCGGGGAGCAAGATGGCGGTACTGGACTATAGGGTAATCGGCAGATGCGAGCGGTACTTCCTGATGGAGATTAACCTGCTGACGGGCCGTCACCACCAGATTCGCTGCCAGCTGGCAAAAATAGGCTGCCCTATAAAGGGGGACCTGAAATATGGCGCAAGGCGAAGTAATCCTGACGGCGGGATATGCCTGCATGCTCGCGAACTGGTCCTGGTGCATCCTGTATCGCACAAGGAGATAAGGGTCGTGGCTGACGTGCCTGAGGGCTCGATGTTTACTAAATTTGACATGACGAGAATAATATAAAGTCTTGGATATCAAAAGGAAGATAATGAAATGGACGGGCATTGCCGCCCTGACTACAGTGCTGCTGCCAATAGTCTTGGCTGCCGTGCTGTATATTCCTTTTGTACAGGACTGGGCTGCGCAACTGGCTGCCGAGAAGGTGAGCGAGGAGACGGGACTGAGGGTGACAATTGACCGTCTGCGCATACGCTTCCCACTGGATATAGAGCTGAACAACCTCACTGCCACGGAGGACTGTGATACGGTATTGCATACGGACACGGTTGTCGTGGATCTGGATCTTTCACGTATTTTCGGCCTGCACATCGGGGTCGAGTCGGTTGACATCTGCCGGGGTGTGGTAAACTCGCGCGACTGGATTGCACAGCTGCGTCTGAAAGGCAGCCTGGGTGTGTTGCACCTGGATGCCGACGACATTGACATCAACGGCAGGCGTGCTTCTGTATCCAGTGCGTTGCTGGACAGGTGCGACGTGGCGATCTGCATGCGTGACACGACGATAGCGGACACGACGGAGAGCAAGCCTGTGCAGTGGAACATTGACGTGAATGACGTGATGATACGCCACAGCCGCGTGGAGTTCCACAGCGTAAAGGATTCGCTGGTCGTGGACGGTGCCATACGACGGGCATTGCTGTCGAAGGGTGACGTGGGGCTGGAGCATGGCGTATATCGTGTGCGCAGGCTGGACTTTGAGACGGACTCGCTGCTGCTGACGATGAAGCAGCAAGCTGGTGCAATGTCTGTGAAGCTGCCATATACGGCTTTGCTGCTGAATAGTCTGGACATAGAGGGTACGAAGGTGAAACTGGAACACCTGGGCATAAAGACCGGCGGTAACATAGAGTTGTCTGTCCCGGATGCAGGCGGTGCGGCAAAAGGAATGCGTGTTCCTGTGATGAGGCTGGCCTTGGACGACCTGGAGGTCGACACGCTGTGTGCAGGGTTCCGCCACATTGACTTGCAGACGCACTCTGATCCTGACGACGGCAGCAGGGAATTCAGCCGTGTGCGGGGTGCCTTGTATATGGACTTCAACGCATTCACGCCCGGACAGCGCGGACGTGTGACGGCTGACTTGCTGGCGATGCTTCAAAGGAATGACCTGATGAACATTGCCGGCGACTGGATGCCTGACATGGCAAGGCGTATATACCCTGACAAGGCATTGAATGCCCGTATCCTGGCTGACGGCAATATCGATGCCATGCTCATAGACACGTTGCGCGTGTGGATGACGGGTGTGGCGGACATAAAGGCCCGGGGCTCCGTGGCGAATATTTCCAGACCTGACGACATTGCTGCCCGGATAAGGATGAGGGCCGACGTGGGCAACGTGGACTTTGTGAGAAGCGCCATGGGGCTGAGCGGATTCCGAATCCCGTCTATGACCGTGACTGCTGATGCGGTAGCAGAGGGACATGACTACCGTGCGGATGCCTTGGTACGGGAAGGCAGCGGACTGGCCAGGGTAAGGGCGTCGGTGAACACCGATGCCATGTCCTATACGGCCAATATGGACGTACGCGATATGAACGTACATGATTTCCTGCCTGACCAAGAGCTGTATGGCGTTACTGCCAGTGCGGATGTTACCGGACGTGGGACGGACATCATGTCTGCCTCTACCCGACTGGATGCCGGGGCTTATGTGCAGAATATACGCTACGGGAAATCTGACTTCACGGACATCAACATGAAGGCAAGGCTTAGCAACGGCAACGGGATGCTGGACCTGAGCTGTGACAACGAGTATCTGCAGGCGAGTGCCTGTGCCGATGCCAAGGTGAGCGGCGGCATTCGCGACGTGGACTTCTCGCTTGACCTGTCGCACATCGACCTGTACAGGATGAATGTGACGGAAAAGCCGTTTGCAGCCTCGATGAACCTGAGTGTCACTGGCAACACGAACCTGAAAGACAGGCATTCGTTTGACGGCAGGATCCGGGCCATAGAGCTGGTAACGGAGGACAGTATTTTCCATCCTATGGACCTGAGCCTTGGACTGACCATGGATCCGGACACTGTGTTTGCGTATGCGGATGCAGGCGACCTGGAACTGAAGCTGAACTCGCATCACGGATGGGATGCCTTGATGAGGAAGGTGGAGGTCCTGACTGACGAACTGCAGAAGGAACTGAAGGCTTTCAGGCTGGACCAGGCTATGCTGAAGACTTTGCTGCCAAGTGTAGAGTTGCATCTGTATTCGGCACGCACGAATCCCCTGGGTAACCTGTTGCGCAGCTTCGGCTACGATTTTGAGGAGCTTGCCCTGGACGTGACGACAGACGCCGAGAACGGCCTGAACGGAAACGGGCACATGTTCAAACTGAATACGGGAGCGGTGTGCCTGGACACCATACAGATGGACATCAGGCATCCCTACGACGGTATCGTGTCGCTGTTGCGCATAAAGAACGGGCCGCGCAACAAGGTAGTTGACTTCGAGACCACGCTACGGACAAGGCTTACGCACAACGGCCTGGAGTCTGCCCTGCAGTTTATAGACGCCAAGGGGGTAAAGGGTGTTGACCTGGGGCTGACGGCCGAGACTTCGGACAGCATGCTGCTCGTGCGCATGACTCCGTTGAACCCTGTCCTGGCATACAGGAACTTCAAGGTAAATGCCGACAACTACATTTCCCTGCACAAGAAGAACCATGTAAACGCCGACATGCATCTCGTGGCCGACGACGGCACGGCGGTAAAACTGTACAGCACTCCGAACGACGATGCCGAGCAAGACATTACGGCTTCGATATATAACCTGA
This sequence comes from Prevotellaceae bacterium UBA3646, assembly GCA_002373535.1. Classification (GTDB taxonomy): domain Bacteria; phylum Bacteroidota; class Bacteroidia; order Bacteroidales; family Bacteroidaceae; genus Physcousia. Next base: position 6,084 of record DFKL01000123.1, read on the forward strand.
ACCTGGGTGAGTTGTCCAGCGTCCTGCCGTTCATGCCTGTAATTACGGGATACCTGAACGGTGACGCACACCTCGTGAAGACTGATGCCGAAACGACTGTTTCGCTGGACATGGGGGTCAGGAACATGACATACGAAGGAACGGCCATGGGTGACATAGGACTGGACGTGGCCTACTTCCCCAACGAGGACGGCTCGCACTATGTGGACGGAATACTGAAGCATAACGGGAGTGAAGTGTCTTTCCTGAACGGCAGATACTGGCAGGAGGATGAGCAGGGTATGATACGGGCTGATGCACGAATGGAGCGTCTGCCCCTGAACATTGCCAATGCCTTTATTCCCAACAAGCTGGCCCGGCTGGAGGGATATGCGCATGGTGAACTGGACGTAAACGGGCCTGTGAGCGCGCCGCTGCTGTCTGGCATACTGAGGACAGACAGCATGCATATCTGCTCGGATCCGTACAGCATAGACCTCAGGTTCCCTGACGACAGCATCGTGATTCGTCGCAGCTATCTGGACCTGAGCCGTATAGAGGCTTACGCCAATGGCGACAACCCGTTGTCCCTGGATGGTTTCGTCGACTTCCAGGATACGGAGAGGATAAGGCTGAACATTGACGTGGATGCAAAGGACTTCAACATTATCAACGCCAAGAGGAACAACAATGCCCAGGCTTACGGCAAGGTCTACGTGGATCTGAACGGGCATGTCGCGGGCACGTTGCAGAACCTGAACGTAAACGGGAGGTTGCACGTAAACGGGAAGACCGATGTCACATACGTCCTGAAGGACTCGCCGCTGAGCGTGGACGACAGGTTGGGTGAGCTGGTGACGTTCTGTGACTTTGCCGATACAACGGCCGTAGAGGAGAAACCTGCCAACGAGCAGAACATAAAGATGAACCTGAAAATCGACATTGACGAGGCGACATCCGTACACTGTATGCTGAACGAGAGCGGGGCAGACAAGATAGATATAGAGGGCGGCGGTTCGCTTGCAGTGTCGTATGACCGTCTGAACGGCATACGGGCGTATGGCAGGTACACAATTATAGACGGACGCATGGACTACAGCCTGGTAGTCGCGTCGCTCAAGGACTTCAAGATTCACTCAGGCAGCTATGTCGAGTTTATCGGCGATGTCATGAACCCACGCCTCAGCATACAGGCCAGCGAGAGGAAGAAGGCCACGGTAACACAGAACAACGTTCCTGTCTCTGTGAACTTCGACGTCGGGCTGAACATTACGCAGTCTCTGGAGAACCTGGGGCTTGAGTTCACTCTGGAGGCTCCGGAGAACATGACAGTGCAGAACGAGATATCATCCATGAGCGCCGAGGAGCGTAACAGGGCGGCTGTCGCATTGCTGGCAACAGGCATGTATATGTCCTCCATGTCACAGTCGACGTCGGGCGGCTTCAACACGACCAACACACTCAACTCGTTCCTGCAGGGCCAGATAAGCAAGATTGCCGGCAAGGCTCTCAGCACAATCGACATAGGGTTCGGCATCGACAATACAAAATCTGCCACAGGCGCCTCGCAGACTGACTATAACTTCTCCTTTGCAAAACGGTTCTGGGGCAACCGCGTTAGCGTGATAATCGGAGGCAAGGTCAGCTCGGGAGCAAGTGCGGTAAACAACGGACAGAGCATTATAAACAATGTCTCGGTAGAATATCGTCTGGACAAGAGCGGCACGAGATACGTAAAGGCCTTCTACAACAAGAATCCTGACAACCTGCTTGAGCCGGACATCATGGAAATGGGTGCAAGTATTGTCCTGCGACGCAAGACTGAGAGGCTGGGCGAACTGTTCATCTTCCGCAGCGGCAAGAAAGACAAGCAGAAGAAACAGCAACAGAAGTAGAATGAGGAACATACCTGATATGACAGATAGCGACAAGGACAAGGGCAAGGGACGTAGGTCAGACTCGCAGGCTTTGCGATACATGCGCCTCGCGTCATATATGACAGCCGTACTGGCGCTGGCCTCCTGCTACCAGACAAAGAACATACCCGATGACGAATATCTGTATGCCGGAATAAAAGAACTGGCATACGGACACAAATGGGGGGAGAAGAAACACAAGAAAGACACTACAGGCGTAATCACTGCCGTAGCCAATGCCTATACTGCAGTACAGGGTGTGCTCACAGGCAACTCCGCTGCGCTGGAGAGTATCAACCGCCACGAACTGACAAAACAGGAGAAGGACAGCATAAAGGCCTTGGCCAGACAGGATGCCGAGGCATACGCTCTGGCAAAAAGGGAAGTAGAGGGTGTCCTGTCGTATGCCCCGAACGGTTCCCTGATGGGTTCAAGCAGATACAGACATCCGTTCACAGTGGGGTTGTGGATATGGAACCGCTACGTGAACTCGGACAGCCGTTTCGGCCGCTGGATGATGAACAGCTTTGGCTCGAATCCTAAATATATCAGCTCCGTGGCTCCTGTCGTACGCACCCAGGTGGCACGAAACACACTGCGCAACTACGGCTATTTCAGGTCCGACGTCAAATTCCGCATAGACAGCATGCGCAATCCTCGCAAGCAGAAGGTTTCCTATCAGGTACTGCCCGGACAGCTGTTCCGTCTGGACAGTATAGAATATTGCGGCTTTACGGGAGCGGCCGACTCCATCGTCAGGACCAACATGGCCGGACGTCTCCTGCACAAGGGCGATCCGTTCTGCGTCCCTACCCTGTCCGACGAACGCGAGCGCATAACTTCGCTGCTGCGCAACAACGGCTATTACTACTACCACAGCGACTATATCACATACAGGGCGGACACTATACAGAAACCGCTCAAAGTACAGCTTCGGGTCCTCCCGTCTACATCCATTCCTGATATTGCAGACAGACCTTATCACATTGGCAAGACACACATCACCGTACTGAAATACAACGACACGGTAATGACGGACTCCTTTGCCCTGCGTAACCTGACAATGCGATGGAGCGGAGGCAAGGTAAGACGCCCGCCACTGAGGCTTGGTGCCCTGCGCCGCTACCTGTACCAGAAGAGAGGCGACCTGTATAGTCAGGAGACGCAGAAACAGATTCAGGACCAGATTGCTGCAATGGGCATATTCTCCAGCCTGCAACTGGACTACAGACCCACGCAAGGCGATACGCTGGACCTGTACATCAACACAATGCTGGACAAGCCATACGACAGCGAGTTCGAAGGCAAGATAACGAACAAGACGAACGGGCTTCTGGGTCCGGGACTGGGCTACTCCATAAACAAGCGCAATGCGTTCCGCGGTGCCGAGACACTCACATGGGGTATCAACGGCTCATACGAATGGCAGACCGGTGCAAACAACAGAGGCAAGGGGACCGGGCTCAATGCGTGGGAACTGGGCAGCAACATAACTCTCTCGTACCCCAGATTCATGTTCTTCGGCATTGGCAAGAGACTGAACCGGAGGGTCTTGTCGACGACCCTGTTCAAGGCCGACGTCAAATGGCTGAATCGGGCTGGGTACTATAGCCAGATAAGCGTAGGCATGCGTGCAAAATGGACTTTCCAGAAATCGGCCAATGTACTGCACGAGTTTACACCGATACATCTTGAATACAGCCAGCTTCTGAGGACGACGGACGACTTCCTGGCCATCATGGAGAACAACCCTGCCCTGTACACCAGCCTCAAAGACCAGTTCGTCCCCAGCATGGAGTACAAACTGACATGGACCTCGCCAGTGGTAAGACGCAACATAAACAACCTGTCCTTCTTTACCAAGCAGTCATACAAGTTCCAGAAGAATACGATCGAATATACACACAACCTGCGACTGGGACAACGCTCGCGCCTGGTGACACATGCATACCTGGGATTCGTCTGGGAATACAACGGGAAACAGGCACCGTACCAGGAAATGTTCACCGCAGGCGGCGCCAACAGCATACGCGCATTCGGCGTACGCAGCATAGGACCTGGCAGCTACAATCCATCACAGTCACAGTACTCGTACCTGAATCAGGTCGGCAACATGAAGTTCGAATGCAACCTGGAATACCGGTTCCCGATTATCAGTTCCCTATACGGAGCCGTTTTCGTAGATGCCGGCAACGTGTGGCTCCTGAAGGAAGATGCCGACCGTCCCGGCGGACAGTTCAAATGGAAGAACTTCGGTCGCGAGCTGGCACTCGGTACGGGTGCCGGACTACGCTATGACCTGGAGTTCCTGGTTATACGTTTTGACATAGGCGTAGGCATCCATGCACCTTACGATACCGGCAAGGACGGCTACTACAACATGCCGTCGTTCGGCAAGTCTCTCGGATATCACTTCGCCATCGGCTACCCCTTCTGATTGCCGTGGTACGGTGACATGATATCATGGAGCACCAACAAAAAAAAGAAAGGAGCTGCCTCCCTTCTTTTTTTATTTGCATATCAAGTATCTCTGACGCAATCAGAACATCTGGTCCGGATATTGGCCTGCGGCATGCAGTGCTGCCAGCTTCTCGACCGTTCCCGGACGATCCTCGGGGTATGTAACGCCAAACCATTTGGATGTCGTCGGCAGGACCTCACATGTAGCCTTGCCCTGCTTGATGAGTGTGTCTACCATCAGCGGAATGAAGAACTCACTCTTCAGGTTGGTCTGGTTCTTGGGGTCGGACAGGAACTCCTTGAAGAACTCCTCGCTGTACTGGAAGTAGTCTGGCGTAAAGCCCCAGAAATTCATAGAACATGGTGTGTCGTCCGGAATGGATACCCACTGGCCATTATCGTCAAGATACTGGACGACGCCGTCATGACGCTCTATCTTCGTACGCTCTACGACATCAGTCAGCATGTGCGTCTTCTCGTCATTGGCACAGATGCCACGGCTCACGGTACCGCTGTCGCTGAGGGTATTGCTTACGCTGAAACCTACCATGGCATAACGTCCCTTGCTTCCCTCCGGCAGCTCGCTGAGGAACTTGCCCATCACCATGAATGCGTCGCGGTCGTAGAAGTCATCGCAGTTGAGCACGGCAAACGGCTCCTTGATGACATCCTTGCCCATCATTACGGCATGATTGGTGCCCCATGGCTTCTCCCTGCCCTCCGGAACCTTGAATCCCTCCGGAAGGGCATCCAGTGACTGGAAACACAATTCACAGGGAACATGGCCTTCGTACTTGGACAGGATCTGATCACGGAACTGCTGCTCGAAGTCGCGGCGGATTACCCAGACGATTTTGCCAAAACCTGCCTTGATGGCATCATAAATACTGTAATCCATAATACTCTGCCCCTGAGGACCGAGAGTGTCCAGCTGCTTAAGACCGCCATAACGGCTGCCCATACCTGCAGCAAGTAGGAAAAGTGTAGGTTTCATGTCTTTTAGTTTTTATTAGGTTACATTTACTATTCGCAACCAAAGTTACGAAAATATTTCATAAAATAACCTATATCGCGGCAAAAATGTATTTTCATGCACAGAAGCACTGTGTCACAGGCTTTACGGATGTGTATCCGCGTCCGTACATGCCGCCTATAAGAAAATTACAATTGCCAAAAATATAAGACACAATACGGCCAAGACTGCCACCCATATTAAGTCGTGCAACATGTTCTTGCGCCTGACCATACGTTCGCGCTCCACATAGTCGAATTCTTGAGAAGGGTTTTTGTTTTCCATTTGCTTTCCTCTATTTACAGCCCTTATACGAAGGCGTATTTTCTATCTGCAACAACACTTGTTCTCAGCACTACACGGAACTAAAACACACCTTGTGGACTTCGGCGACTCCGACACCAAAAGATGCCCGTTTACGTCAAAAAC
>DFKL01000123.1:11937-12287 GCA_002373535.1 Prevotellaceae bacterium UBA3646
GGGGGGGGGGAGGACTTGCCTGTGCACACACCTTCCCTGATAGAATCATATCGTGCAGTATAGGAGACTACAATTAGCATAACGAAGTAGGTCCTGTTTGCTCTTATCTATTTAATTGGTGTCTTTTTGACACATTTTCGCGTACAAATATACAACAATTTTACATTTCAATACAAAATAGTACATAAAAATATGAGAAGGAGACAAAAAAAATCATTTTGTCACCTTCTCATTTATGTCTATGCTGTTGCTATTCCTACCCTATGCCTCCTTTTTCGCCGCTATGCGCTCAAGAGCCTGCCAGACCTGCATCAGGCCGCGTGGCACGTGGAAACAGCCTTTCCACTTGC
>DFKL01000062.1 GCA_002373535.1 Prevotellaceae bacterium UBA3646
AGAACAGGCAGATATGCTACTACACACAGGTATGCCAGCAGAGTAAAGATAAGGAAGTACTTCATGCCCAGGGCATATGTCGTATTCTTGTCCTTGTCCTTGCTCTCCGCAAAGACAAACGGCTCGTAGGCATAGCGGAATGCCTGGGTGATCAAAGCCATGATCATTGCAACCTTTACGCACGCGCCATATATGCCCAGTTCCTGCATACCCTTGGCATAGTCCGGGTATACCTGCGGAAAGAACATCTTGTCTGCAGCCTGGTTCAGTATGCCTGCAATGCCGAGTACCAGAATAGGCCACGAGTACGAAATCATGCGTCTGAGCAGTGCCGGGTCAAATCTCCACTTGATATGGAACAGTTCTGGAATGAAAAAGAAAGTGATGATACTTGTGCAAACCAAGTTTATAGAAAAGACATACGACACGTCCGTTTTTCCAAGAACCACGAAATACAGCAGATTCAGGCCTATGTTCATAACGATGAACAACAACTTCAGCGATGCAAACTTAATGGCGTTTTTCTTGAATCTGAGATAGCAGAACGGAATTGCCTGAATGGCATCCAGGGCAATCACCGTGGCCATCATCAAGATATAATCCTTATGGCCGGTATATCCAATAATGCTGCTTACAGGATCAATAAAACAGAAGATGCATGTCAGGAACACAAGCGAAAGGAATCCCACCACGGCAAACGTGGTTGAAAACACGGTATGGACATCTTCTTCCTCTTGGTTGGCAAAGCGGAAGAACGTTGTTTCCATGCCAAAAGTCAGGATAACCAGCAACATGGCAACGTAGCCATATAAGTTGGTGACAATGCCGAATCCGCCACTTGCTGCATCTATCACGCGCGTGTACAAAGGAACCAGAAGATAGTTCAGGAACCTGCCGACTATAGAGGACAGACCATAGATAGTCGTATCCTTTGCCAAGGATTTCATGTTTGCCATAGACAGTACTCAGAAAAGTCCGTATAACCGTTGGTCTATTTCGTCGCAGACTTTGCGAAAGTCCTCAGGATTCTCACCGTATTTGCAGTGGTCGCCATCGATGACAAGCAGCGGACCCTTGTACGAAGCTATCCACTCATCATATCTGTCATTCAGTCCCTGCAAATAGTCAATTCGTATAGACTGCTCATAGTCTCGCCCGCGCTTGGTAATCTGTGCTATCAGCGTAGGTATGCTGCTCTTGATGTAAATCATCAGGTCCGGCAGTCCTACCAACGACATCATCAAGTCGAAGAGGTCGGTGTAGTTCTTGAAGTCACGGTCACTCATGAATCCCTGGTCGTGCAGGTTAGGAGCAAAAATGCGCGCATCCTCAAATATCGTGCGGTCCTGTATGATCGTCTTCTGCGTCTCCTTTGAAATCTCCACGACATCCTTGAATCGCTTGTTCAAGAAATAAATCTGCAGATTAAAACTCCAACGACTCATGTCGCCATAGAAATCCTCCAGATACGGATTAACGTCAACCGGTTCAAAACGTGGCTCCCAACCATAGCGCTTGGCCAGCATCGTAGTCAAAGTCGTCTTGCCACAACCAATGTTTCCTGCAATAGCAATGTGCATGTCAATATGCGCCTCTGGCGCGTTTTTGTTTTTATGATGTTCCCTAAAAAAGTCCGTAGAATATACGGTCTATCTTCTCTGTTATGAATTTGAAGTCGTCCCTCCTCTGGACAAAGTCCAGGTCGTCTACCTCTATTGTCAGTACACGTCCAGGGTATCTGTTGAGGATGAAATCCTCGTATCGCTCATTCAGTCCCTTCAGGTAGTCAATGGGAATCGTCTGTTCATAATCGCGTCCGCGCTTCTGTATGTTGGCAACCAGATGTGGGACGCTTGCCCTCAGATATATCATCAGGTCTGGCATACGGGCTACGCTGGTCATCTGTTCGAACAATTCCATGAACGTCTCATAGTCACGGTCGTCCATATTGCCCATGGCCTTGTTGTTCGCGGCAAATACGTGCACGCCCTCGAATATGCTACGATCCTGAATAATGTCGTTGGAGGATTGTGAAATATCCAGCAGGTCGCGGAAACGCTCCTTCAGGAAAAACGTCTCCAGGCAGAAGCTCCACCGGTGTATATTCTTGTAATAGTCGTCCAGGTACGGATTCTGTGCCACGGCCTCGAACCTGGGTTCCCATCCGTATTTGTCTGCCAGCATCCGCGTCAGCGTTGTCTTGCCTGCACCTATGTTCCCTGCTACGGCAACGAACAGCCCCCTTGCCCCTGCACCAGAATGAGCTGCGCCACATCGTACAGCAGAAGTATCAGGTCGTCTGACTTCTGTATGACAGGATTTGCAGTTGGCAGTGTCGTCTGTAGTCATATGATTCAAGTTATGATGCGGTGCCGTCAAACAGGTCCCCCTGCAACGGGTTTCCATATCTATTACCCATAGTGCGGCCAAAGTGCGAATAGGCCAACTCGGTTACTTCACGTCCACGAGGCGTCCTCTTGATGAAACCCTCCTTTATGAGAAATGGCTCGTACACTTCCTCTACGGTACCGCCATCCTCGCCAATCGCAGTCGCGATGGTATTTATGCCCACAGGGCCACCTTTGAACTTGTCTATAATAGTCAGCAATATCTTGTTGTCTATCTCGTCCAGTCCATAGCGGTCAATATTAAGGGCTTCCAAAGCGTATCTGGCAATCTGCAAATCTATCTTGCCGTTGCCTTTCACCTGAGCGAAGTCGCGTACACGCCTCAAAAGGGCATTAGCAATTCTTGGCGTTCCACGGCTACGACTGGAAATCTCGGCAGAAGCCCTTCCATCCAGCGGAACCCCAAGGATACCGGCGCTGCGCTCTATTATCTTCTGCAGGGTAAGGGCATCGTAGTATTCAAGGTGCATGTTGATACCGAACCGTGCACGCAACGGAGCAGTCAGCAGACCGCTGCGAGTCGTCGCACCGACCAGAGTGAAAGGTGCCAGGTCTATCTGAATGCTTCGCGCACTGGGGCCTTTGTCTATCATAATGTCTATACGATAGTCCTCCATGGCACTGTATAGATATTCCTCCACAACAGGACTCAGGCGGTGTATCTCGTCGATGAAAAGAACGTCGTTAGGTTCCAGGCTGGTAAGTATCCCAGCAAGGTCACCGGGTTTGTCCAGGACGGGACCGCTGGTCAGTTTGAAACCGACACCCAGTTCGTTGGCAATTATATTGGACAAAGTCGTCTTGCCAAGTCCCGGAGGACCGAAGACGAGCAGGTGGTCAAGAGGTTCTCCGCGCTGCTTGGCGGCGGCGATGAACACTTCGAGCTGGTCGCGCACGGCAGGCTGACCGACGTAGTCGCGGAGAAACTTCGGCCGCAGGGCGCGGTCGATGTTGTCTTCGTTAGGGCTGGCCGACGAGGCGGCCACGATGCGTTCAGTTTGTTCAGCCATGGTAGCGGGATCGGAAAAACGCGATTAGTGAGAGAGGGATTTTAGGGCCTGACGAATGCCTTCGGAAACGGAAATGTCCTCGGGCAGCCGCTTGGCCGCAGCAATCGAGTCGCGCTCCGAATAGCCCAGTGCAATGAGCGCAGAGACGATGTCGCTTTTTGTTTCGGATTGTGCGCCGGCAAGGCTTACGCCTTCAAGATCTGCGCCGAGCTTGCCCTTGAGTTCAAGAACCAGGCGCTCGGCTGTTTTTTTGCCGATGCCCGGGATGCGGGTGAGCATCGCGCTGTCCTGCGCGGCGATCGCCTGGGCGAGCATCTGCACGGTCATGCCCGAAAGGATGGACAGGGCGGTGCGGGCGCCAATTCCGGAGATCTTGATGAGCAGGCGAAAGACGCTGCGTTCTGCGGCAGTAAGAAAACCGTAGAGCAGCTGCGCGTCCTCGCGCACGACAAAGTGCGTGAGCAGCGTGACATCTGCGCCGATCTCGGGCAGGTTGTAGAAGGTCGACATGGGAACGTCGATTTCATAACCGACGCCGCCCGCGTCAACAAGAAGCTGGGGCGGGTTCTTTTCGATGAGTTTTCCTCTGATGCGTCCGATCATGACTGCTGAGTCCTGTGTTTGGCAAATTGCTCCCAGGCGCCTCGCCGGTGTGCTCGGCTTGAGAGCGAGCGCACGCCGGTGCGGGAGGCGGGCAGGGCGCTCTCATGAATCTCCTTGAGCTTCATCGCGTTGGCGCATGTGATGGCGCAGGCAAGTGCGTCGGCTGCGTCGCTCTGCGGCATTTCCAAGAGGTTCAGCAGCCGCATCACCATGTGCTGGATCTGGCTCTTCAGTGCGGCGCCAGTTCCCA
>DFKL01000129.1:0-6431 GCA_002373535.1 Prevotellaceae bacterium UBA3646
TGATGGCCATCGTGGCTGCCGAGGCTTGAACGATCATCGTCACCACGGCACCGACGATTACAAAGAGGATGATGGTGAGGAAGGAGTCCTGTGGAACGTTGGCCAGCATTCCTGCAACGATGTCGCCGATATTCATTGCCGTGGCTGCTTCCTGCAGGAACGAGAGTCCCATGAACAGGAACGAAAATCCGAAGATGAACTCGCCGATGCTCTTCTTGTGCCCGTTTCCACTGAAAATCAAGGGCATCCCGACTGCCAGCAGTGGAATGGCAAACGCTGCTATATTAACCTTGAAACCTATGGCTGAGATAATCCATGCCGTAATCGTAGTACCGATGTTGGCTCCCATGATGACTCCGATGGACTGTGCCAGTGTCATCAGGCCTGCGTTCACGAAGCTTACGATCATTACGGTAGTGGCGCTTGACGACTGTATCAGTGCAGTAACCAGAATGCCTGTAAGGACGCCCATCACGCGATTTTTGGTCATGGCGGTCAGGATACTGCGCAGACGGTCGCCTGCAAACTTTTCGAGTCCTTCGGACATGGTCTTCATTCCGTAGAGGAAGAGTGCCAGCGAGCCGACGAGAGAGAGGATGTTGGTTATCAATTCCATTGCGGGGTAAAATTTTCGACGCAAAGGAATCAAAATCATGTTACACGGCTGTTACATGTATGTTAAAATCCTGTTACAGACCGTGCTTTTCTGCCGTCATTATATCGTGACGCCGTAGTTGTGCTTGACTTCCTCCATGACGAATGTGCTCTCCAGTGTGCCGAGCATGGGCAGCGTGCCGAGTACGTTGAGCAGGAACTGCTGGTAGTATTTCATGTCGGGGCAATGCACGCGGAGCATGTAGTCGAACCGGCCGGATATGTTGTAGCATTCCGTGACTTCGTCAATGTCCATTATGGTCTGGCAGAACTGCCTGGCTGTCTGTGTGTTGAGGGGTGTGAGCTTTACGCTGCAGTACACGATGAATCCTTTGTGGAGTTTCTCGGCATCCAGTATGGTGATGTAGCGGCGGATGTAGCCGTCGCGCTCCAGCCGTTTGACGCGCTCGTATGTGGGTGTGGTGCTAAGGTGGACTTTTTGAGCCAGTTGTTTTGTGGTGAGGCGTGCGTCCTGCTGCAGGGCTCGGAGGATAGCAATGTCGGTACTGTCCAGGCGTTCGCGGATATTATTTTCTGTCATATTGCTTGTTTTTGTCATTTTGTGGGAGTCTTATTCTGTGTTGTGGTGCAAATATAGGTTTATTTTCTGAATATTTGTGTTTTTCATGGATTATTCGTATGGCCGGCGTACCTTTGTGCCGTGAAACGATACTAAAACACAATAGATTATGTTGCATGGTAATTACAGACTGGAGACTATTGCGCTCCATGCGGGACAGGAAACGGCCGACCCGGCTACGGACAGTCGTGCCGTGCCTATCTATCAGACGGCATCTTACGTATTTCACGACAGTCAGCATGCGGCTGACCGTTTTGGCCTTCGTGATGCTGGTAATATATATGGGAGGCTGACGAACAGCACGCAGGGTGTGCTGGAGGAGCGCATCGCAGCCCTGGAGGGTGGCGTGGCTGCCTTGGCGGTTGCCAGCGGTGCGGCTGCCGTGACGTATGCGTTGCAGAATGTGGCACAGGCCGGTGACCATATCGTAGCGGCCGATAACTTGTATGGCGGCAGTTTCAATTTGATAACCCATACCTTGGCGGGTCAGGGTATTGAGAATACTATCGTAAATGTGAACGACCTTCAGGCTCTTGAGGCGGCCATACGTCCGAATACGAAGGTGATATATGCGGAGACGCTGGGTAATCCGAACAGCGACGTGACGGATTTGGATGCTGTTGCGGAGGTGGCTCACAGGCATGGCATCCTGTTTGTCGTTGACAATACGTTTGCTCCTTTGCTGATCCGTCCGTTGGAGCATGGGGCTGACGTGGTGGTTCATAGTGCTACTAAGTTTATTGGCGGACATGGTTCCTCTCTGGGCGGGGTCATCGTGGATGGTGGCAAGTTTGACTATAAGTCTAATGCCGACCGCTACCCTACCCTGGCCAAGCCTGACCCGTCGTATCATGGGGCCGTATTTGCGGACGTTGCCGGAGCGGTTGCTTTCGTAACCCGTATACGTGCCGTGATACTGCGTGACACGGGTGCTTGTATATCTCCGCTGAATGCGTGGATCCTGCTGCAGGGGGTCGAGAGTCTGCCGCTGCGCATGGAGCGTCATGTGGAGAATGCTCTCAGGGTGGTGGATTTCCTGGCTTCGAATCCTATGGTGAGGGGTGTCAGTCACCCTGCCCTGTCCTGTCATCCGAGTCATGGGTTGTACAGGCGGTACTTCCCGAATGGTGCTGGCAGTATCTTCACCTTTGAAATCAAGGGAACGCAGCAGGATGCATGGAGGTTTATCGACTCGCTCAGGATATTCTCGTTGCTGGCAAATGTGGCTGATGTGAAATCGTTGGTAATCCATCCATATACGACTACTCACAGCCAGATGAGTCCAGAGGAGCTTGCTGCACAGCACATAACTCCTACGACAATACGTCTAAGCATAGGCATCGAGCATATAGACGATATCCTGGAAGACTTGCAGCAGGCTTTCGATGCGGTGAGCGGCCAGGAATATGTGTGCCCGACGGTGACGGCGAGATGAAAAACATATAAAACAAGTGTGAATGAATTGAAAATAAATGTGTAATTTTGCAGTGTACTAACAAAAAAACTAAAGTGTTATGGAAAACATACATTCAAACCTGTTGGAACTGGTAGGCAATACTCCTTTGGTGGAGATTTCCAATATTGCATCGGCACGTGGTGCCGTGGGTCAGGTCGTGGCAAAGGTAGAGTATTTCAATCCTGGCGGCAGTGTGAAGGACCGTATCGCGCTGAGCATGATAGAGGATGCTGAAGCCAGGGGACTCCTGAAGCCGGGTGCGACTATCATCGAACCGACCAGTGGCAATACCGGAGTGGGTATTGCGTGGATCAGTCGTGTGAAGGGCTACAGGGCAGTAATCGTCATGCCGGAGACCATGAGCAGGGAGCGGCAGTTGCTGATGAAGGCGGCAGGAGCCGAACTGGTGCTGACCGAGGGGTCAAAGGGTATGAAGGGGGCTATTGCCGAGGCTGAGCGCCTGCATGGCGAGACTCCGGGCTCGATAATCCTGGGGCAGTTCACAAATCCTGCCAACCCGGAGGCTCACGAGAGGACGACGGCTCAGGAGATATGGCGTGATACGGACGGCAGGGTGGATGTGTTCGTGGCCGGTGCCGGAACGGGTGGTACGGTAACCGGGGTAGGGAGGGCCTTGAAGGCTAAGAATCCGGATGTCAAGATAGTCGCCGTAGAGCCCGAGAGCAGTCCGGTTCTGAGTGGCGGTACGCCTGGTCCTCACAAGATTCAGGGTATCGGCGCCGGCTTTGTTCCGGAGATTCTGGACCGCGACGTGATAGACCTGATATACAGGGTCAGGAACGAGGATGCACTGACTACGGGTCGCGAATTGTCGTTGTACGAGGGGCTGATAGTCGGAATTTCCAGCGGTGCGGCTGCCTATGCTGCCATTGAACTGGCCAAGCTGCCTGAGTACAGGGGGAAGCGTATAGTAGTGCTCCTGCCGGATACTGGTGAGCGTTATCTAAGTACGGAGCTGTACAATGCCGGCTGAAGGTAGATGACAGGTTGTGATTCTAAACGAAAAGCCTCCGTCTTGCGGAGGCTTTTTGCTATTTGTTGTTGTCTTTCTTCCTGAGTGATGCGATTGAGTCCTCGTACAGTTGCTTGAGTATTGCTTCCGTAAGCTGGTCTTCGTATGTCTTCACGGGGTCCAGACGTTCCAGGACCTCCTTCGTGCGTCTTTGGTTCTTGGCGCGCCGGCGCTGCTTTCTGGCAAATGGGTGCATGATATAGTCGGATGCCTTGCCGAGGACGTCTGAAACGCTTTTCTGTCTGGGTTGCACCATATCGCTGCCCAGGCTTTGGCGGATGGCGTCTATGACCTGAAGTTCCTTCTTTGCATTTACGACGATTTCCTTCATCGTGTCGGTGCGTACGACAACCGTATCATTGCTGTCAGACGGCATTGGGACAGGACGGTGGTTGCTGCCGATGGCGACTGTGATTGCCAGCATTGCCGTAATGGCTATGATCAGGGTTCGCTTCATATGTGTGTATTTCTTGTTGCGTTAGTCTTTTGTAGGACTTTTCGTCGTGCAAATATACTGATTTTCCGGGGAAAATGATTTTTTTGCCTGTTAATTATGCTTTTGCGTGCCGTTAATGTGCCTCCAGCCAGTTCTTTCCCCAGCCGGCGTCGGCAATGAGCGGTACGGACAGTTTGGCTGCATTCTGCATTTCTCCGATTACCAGTTGTTCAATTTGCTCTTTTTCTTCCGGGACGACGGTGAAGTTCAGTTCGTCATGCACCTGCAGTATCATGCGGCTCTTCATTTTCGCCTCACGCAGTCGTCTGTCGATGCGTATCATTGCTATTTTCATGATATCGGCTGCGGCACCCTGAATGGGTGCGTTTATTGCGTTTCGTTCGGCATAGCCGCGTACTATGGCATTGTGACTGTTGATGTCCGGCAGCTGGCAGCGTCGGCCAAACAGGGTTTCGGTATATCCTTTCTCGCGTGCCATGGCTATGCTCTTGTCCATATATGTCTTGACGCCTGGGTATGTGTTGAAATAACCGTCTATAATGGCCTTTGCTTCGCTTCTGCTGCATCCGAGGCGCTCGGCAAGGCCGAAGGCGCTGATGCCGTATATGATACCGAAATTGGCTGTTTTTGCGCTGCGTCGTTCGTCGGCAGTGACTGCTTCGATGGGTTTGTGGTAGATCTTGGCTGCCGTGGCTGCATGGATGTCGTTTCCTTCAAGGAATGCCTCTACCAGGTTTTCGTCCTGTGAGAGGTGTGCCATTATGCGTAGTTCGATCTGGCTATAGTCTGCGCTGAAGAACAGTTCTCCTGCGTCTGGGATGAACGTCTTCCTGACCTCCTTGCCCATGGCGTCGCGTACGGGGATATTCTGCAGGTTCGGATTGCTGCTGGACAGGCGTCCGGTGGTGGTGACGGTCTGGTTGAAGGACGTGTGAATGTGTCCGGTTGCCGGATTTACGAGTTTGGGGAATGCGTCTATATATGTGCCTAACAGTTTCTTCAGTCCGCGGAATTCCAGGATCTTACCGACTATCTCATGCTTGTCCCTCAGTGCCTCGAGGACTTCCTCGTTGGTGATATACTGGCCGGTCCTGGTCTTCTTGGCCTTTGTGTTGAGTTTCAGTACGTCGAACAGTATCTCTCCAACCTGGCGCGGTGAGGATATGTTGAACGGCTGGCCGGCCAATCCGATTATTTCCCGTTCCAGCTGCTCTTGTCGTCCGGTAAAGGCTCTGCTGATTTCTGCAAGTCCCTGGAGATCTATGTTCACGCCAGCTTCCTCCATACGTGCGAGAACTGGCATAAGCGGCATCTCGATATCTTGGAACAGTGCAGTAAGTCCTTCGTCGTCAAGCTCTTTCTCCAGTTTGTGCTTCAGGTCCTGAAGTGTGTCGCTATGGTATATCTGACGGAGGTATTCGAGGTTGTGGCGCATTTCGGGATGCAGTACATAGTGTGCAATCTCCACATCGAACATTTTACTTTCCTTTTCCTTGATTTCTGCCCAGCAGGACTTTAGGTCGTGACCTATGACTGTGCCGTTTTCAATGATGTATGGTGGCAGGGCAGGGTCTTGGTCTGTATGTCCGGTGTCGTCTGCAGCAGACGTATAGGTCATGGCAAACAGGTCGCCCTGTATGCTGCCGTCCGTATTTGTCTTGACGGGTTCTGTCTCCTTTTGCCTGGATGGTGGCAATCCTGTAGTCTTTTTCAGTAACTGCCTGAATTCCAGTTCCTGATATATTCTTTCCAGTTCTTCAGCATCGGGCTCTTGTAGCTTCAGTTCATCCATGTTAAGTGTAACAGGTGCATCGGTGACGATCGTTGCAAGCCAGTAGCTTTGTCGTATCTTGTCGACATTCTCACTTATTTTCCGTTGTGTCGCTCCTTTCAGTTTGTCAACGTTGGAAATGAGGTTCTCGACTCCTCCCCATGTCTTGACCAGTGTGCTTGCAGTCTTTTCGCCTATGCCCGGACATCCTGGAATATTGTCTGCCGAGTCGCCCATCAGGGCAAGAATGTCGATGACTTGGCTCGTCTTTTCTATTCCCCATTTGTCGCATATGTCATGGGGTGTCAATATTTGTGCAGGATTGCTGCCTATGCCTGGCCGGTACATTCTCACCTTGTCGGTAACCAACTGACCATAGTCCTTGTCAGGGGTCATCATATATGTGTCAATCCCTTGTATATCAGCTTGGTGTGCAAGGGTTCCTATTATGTCGTCGGCTTCGTATCCGGCAACTTCCAG
>DFKL01000129.1:6558-11419 GCA_002373535.1 Prevotellaceae bacterium UBA3646
GTCTCTTCGCGCTGTGCCTTGTATTCGGGATATGCTTCGTGACGGAATGTCGGTCCGCTTGGGTCGAATGCCACTCCGATGTGTGTGGGTTGCATGTTTTTCAGCACATCCTCCAGGGTATTTACAAAACCCAGTATTGCACCGGTATTCTCTCCCTTGGAGTTTGTTCGTGGATTCTTGATAAATGCGTAGAATGCGCGGTATATGAGCGCGTATGCGTCTAAAAGGAACAGTTTCATATTAGTAAGAGCTAAATTTGGCCGCTAAATAATATCTTTTATTTGCAAAAATACGATTTTTTGTGCTAATGTCGCCGTTTTTGTTTAAATTTGCAATAGGAAAGGATTTACCTATGGATGCATTGGATAATATAAAGTTGCCTGTCAGGCATGACCTGGAACACTTTAACGAGATGTTCAAGGCGACTCTTACGACGTCCAATCCTATTCTGAACAAGGCTCTTGAACATATCGTAAAGCGCCAGGGCAAGCAAATGCGGCCAATGCTCACACTCCTGTCCGCCAGGCTCTTTCTCGAAGCAGACGCCCTGCTACCTGACAGTGTGCTGCATGCGGCAATAGCATTGGAATTGCTGCATACGGCTTCTCTCGTTCATGACGATGTCGTCGACGAGAGCGACATGCGTCGCGGACAGCAGAGCCTCAACAGTCTCCTGTCCAGCAAAAGTGCAGTCCTGGTAGGTGATTTTCTGCTTTCAAAGTCTATAGAGCATGCATCGGTCGTAGGTGATATCAGGGTTCCGCAGTGTGTGGCAGAGCTCGGCAAGATGTTGGTGGACGGTGAGTTGTTGCAGTTGGTCAACATCGACAGCGACTCGATGGAGGAGAGT
The DNA here is from genome assembly GCA_002373535.1 of Prevotellaceae bacterium UBA3646. Taxonomy (GTDB): domain Bacteria; phylum Bacteroidota; class Bacteroidia; order Bacteroidales; family Bacteroidaceae; genus Physcousia. The sequence continues at coordinate 7,409 of DFKL01000129.1, forward strand.
GCGTATTACGAGGTCATAAGAAAGAAGACTGCCTCGCTGTTTGCCACCTGCGCACATCTTGGATCGGTCCTTGCCGGAGCGGATGAGGGTTCAGCAGATCTGATGAAGCGTTTCGGTATGCTGCTCGGCATTTGTTTCCAGTTGCGTGACGACATGTTTGACTATGACAGTGGTCATGATGTAGGAAAACCTGCCGGCAATGACATGAAGGAGGGGAAACTGACTCTTCCTGTACTTTTCGCTGCGCGTCGTAACAAGTCGGCACATGAACTTGCGCTGAAGGTTCGTCGTGGAACTGCCAGCGAGGAGGAAATTTCCGTTCTTGTTCATTTGACCTACGACGAGGGAGGGATAATATATGCAGAAAAGGCAATGCAGGATTTTACGGGAATGGCCGAGGGGCTCCTGGACGATTTCGACAATCCTGCGGTCGTCGGTTCGCTGCTTTCCTACCTACATTTCGTTTCACGTCGTACGATTTGAGCAATTTTTGTCCTTGAGACGAAAATTACACGGATTTTGTCTTATTTCCCTATGTCCGGTGAACTTTGAGCGGAATTTGTTCCAGATTGGTTCTTTGCATTAAAATGTAAAAATGACCCTAATTGGCTGTTTTTTAGCATATAGGGTCATTTTTTAGGTCTGCGAGAATCGCTCAGAAAAATTTTTTCGGATGTCCGGTCGTAAATTTCAGATTCTCGGAAGGGTAAAACGGGAGTAGGGTAGGGGCTTTTTAGAAAAATTTAACATCTTCGCCCAAAACCTCGCTGAGAAGTAGATTTGCCAGCCGGCTGGTCCCGAGACGCAGATACTGGTTGGTAAGCCATTTTTCACCGAGGACTTCCTTCACGATCGTGTAGTATGTAACGGCATCCTTCACGGTGTTGATTCCTCCTGCAGGCTTGAAGCCGATCTGGATTCCTGTCTTGTCATAGAATTCCTTTATGGCCTGGCACATGATGTATGCTGCTTCAGGTGTTGCTGCTACCTTCTCCTTGCCTGTCGATGTCTTTATATAGTCGGCTCCGGCAAACATGGACAAAAGTGATGCTTTCTTGATTTCTGTACCGTTGGCCAGACATCCTGTCTCGAGGATGACCTTCATTTTCTTTTCTCCGCAGACAGCTTTCAGCTCGCTGATTTCGTCGCACACGGTCTCGTAGTCGCCGCTTAGGAACTTGCCTACGCTCATTACGATGTCTATCTCCGTTGCTCCGTCCTTGACTGCCAGGGCTGTTTCTGCAACCTTTACTTCAAGCAGTGCCTGTGAACTGGGGAAACTGCCGCTTACACATGCGACTTCAACTCCTTCGACCTCCAGACTCTGGCTTACGATTTTTGCGTAACATGGGTATACGCATATCGTGGCAACGTGTGGCAGGTCTGGATATTGATTGTCAAATTCATTGACCTTCTCTGTGAATTTCAATATGCTTTCCTCGCTGTCTGTTGTCTTCAGACTGGTAAGCTCTACACTGCCCATCAGGAATCTCTTTACTTCCTGCGTCATGTTTTCAGGGACTTTCTTCTCGATTATCTCTGCTACTCTTGCTGATACTTCCTTGTCGTTGATTTCGGTGTTGTACTTGGACAACATTTCTTCGTACTTATCCATATTAGTATAAATTATTTGTTCCTCATTCTTTGTTTTTTGTGTCCATGCATATTGTCACGGGGCCGTCGTTGAGCAATTTTACTTTCATGTCTGCCCCGAATTCTCCGGTACTTACAGGATGCCCCAGAAACGTACTTAGACAGGCACAGAATTCATTGTAGAGTGGTATTGCGATGTCGGGGCCGGCCGCGTGGATATAACTCGGCCTGTTGCCTTTTTTATAGCTTGCCATCAGGGTAAACTGGCTGACGACGAGTATGTCTCCTCCAGCTTCCCGGATGCATTTGTTCATTATGCCGCTTTCATCGTCAAAGATACGTATGTTTACAATTTTCCTGCACAGCCAGTCTATGTCTTCCTTGCAGTCCTGGTGCGTTATCCCCAAAAGGACAAGCATCCCATGTCCTATGCTGCTTTTTTCTTTTCCGTCGATGGTTACCGAGGCATTGGCTACACGCTGGATGACGACTCTCATTGTATTGTTGCAATAGCGGGTTTTGTATCTCTGTTGTCAGTGCAAAGATATAAAAAAGAATCAATGATTATGCAATGCTTCATATATTTTGGCCGTTTTCCTTTCGCCGAGGATTGCCTCAAGTTGTTCCTTCGACGCTTCCTTTATGCGCTTTACGCTCTTGAAATTCCTTAACAGGAGGTCTTTGGTCTTTGGTCCGATTCCCGTGATTCCGTCCAGTTCGCTTTTTATCTGACGTTTGCTGCGCTTGTCGCGGTGGAATGCTATTGCGTATCTGTGTACCTCGTCCTGTATATGTGTCAGGAAGAGGAATAGAGGACTGTCTGTGCGCAGTTGTATTGTCCTTGGCGGAAAGCCGAACAGCAGTTCGTTTGTCCTGTGTCGGTCATTCTTGGCAAGACCTGCAATTGGGATGTCTATGTCCAGTTCGTCCTCTACCACTTTGCGGACGACCTCCATCTGTCCTTTGCCTCCGTCTGTAATAATCAGGTCTGGCAGTGGCGTGCCCTCTTGGATCATCCGTGAATATCGTCGCCTCACTACTTCCTGCATCGATGCATAGTCGTCAGGACCTTCCACAGTCTTGATATTATATCTGTGATAGTCCTTTTTGGACGGCTTGGCCTTCCGGAATACCACACAACCTGCTACTGCATCTGTTCCGCTTATGTTGCTGTTGTCGAAGCATTCGATATGTATCGGCAGCCTTTCCATGCCCAGTGCATCCTGCAATTCTTTCATCAGGCGCACTTGTTTCTGCTCAGGATTCAACTTGTCACTTTGTGCTATACGATCCTTTTTGTACTGCAGGACGTTCATGTGCGAAAGCTCAAGCAGTTTCTTCTTGTCTCCGCGTTGGGGAATTGTCAGCAATATGTTTTCAAGAGGAAGTTCCACGTGGAACGGAACTATGATTTCCTTGCTGGAACTCTTGTATCTGCTGCGCATTTCCACGATTCCTGACACCAACAAATCCTCTGTTGTCTCGTTCATCCTCTTGGAGTATTCAAATGTGAATGCCTTGTTGATGCACCCGTTGGCGACGTGTAGGAAATTGATATAGGCTACGTTCTCGTTATCTTCGATGTTAAATACGTCGACATCATTAATCGTATTGCTCACGACTTCGCTCTTTGACCGGTAATTTTCCAGCAGGATGTATTGCCGCTTGATGTTTTCTGCCTCTTCAAAACGCATCTCGTCAGCCAGCCGTCTCATTTCTTCCATCATCCGTTTTCCCAGTGAGACGGTGTTTCCTTTCAGTATTTCCGTGGCATCGGCTATATATTTCATGTACTCCTCGTGGGATACTCGTCCTGTGCATGGCGCCGTACAGTTTTTGATGTGGAATTCCAGACATTCTTTGTGCTTGTGTCTGATGATGCTGTCTGGCGTTATCGTGTCGTTGCAGCGACGCAGCGGATAGAGCTTCCTGATGACGTCCAGCAGCATGTGCATCGTGGGGATGTGGCTGTATGGTCCGTAGAAAGAGCCTCTCCTCGGGTCGATCTTGCGCGTCTCGAATATTCTGGGAAGGTACTCGTTCGTAACGCATATGCTGGGGTATGTCTTGCCGTCCTTGAGCAGGATGTTGTATCTGGGATTCCACTGCTTGATCAGGTTGTTCTCCAGCAGCAGCGCATCACTTTCGGTGTTGACGACGATATATTTGATGTCGCGGATCTTGGAGACCAAGGTCCTGGTCTTGATGTTGTCGTGCTCCCGGTTGAAATAGCTGCTTACACGACGTTTCAGGTTCTTTGCCTTTCCTACATATATTATGGTCCCGCTGTCGTCGAAGTACTGGTAGCAGCCAGGCTTCTCGGGCAGGTTTGAGACAATGGCTCTGATGTGGTTCTGCAAATCGTCTTTGTTCATCCTGTGTCGAATGTGGCGGGGTAGGGCAGTCAGACCCTCATCA
>DFKL01000050.1 GCA_002373535.1 Prevotellaceae bacterium UBA3646
CTGAAGTACCAGCGTCGTGTGGCTCAGGCTGTAAAGCGTGCCCGCCATTTGGCTCTGCTCCCATTCGTAACTGATTTGATGAAGTAGTAAAAAAGGAGGAAAGTAGATATGGAAATAATTCTGAAAGAAGACATTATCGGTTTGGGTTTCAAAAATGAAATCGTAACCGTCAAGGCTGGATACGGCCGCAACTACCTGATTCCTTTTGGCAAGGGTGTAATTGCAAGCGAGAGTGCAAAGAAGATGCTGGCAGAGGAACTGAAGCAGAAGGCTAACAAGCTGGCCAAGATCAAGGCTGAAGCCGAGGCTCTGGCTGAGAAGATAAATGCTGTCAGCGTAGTAATCGCAACGAAGGTAAGCGCAACCGGCCAGATCTATGGCAGTGTAAACAACTTGCAGTTGGCAGAAGAACTTCAGAAGAAGGGTATCGAGGTTAACCGTAAGACTATTATTGTCAAGGATGTGAAGGAGGTGGGCTCTTATGTGGCTCAGGTTAAACTTCACAAGGATGTGACTGCAAGTCTTGCATTTGAGGTGGTTGCAGAGAATGCTCCTGTAAAGCCTGCCGCTCCTGTAGCTGAGCCTGTTGAGGCTGCCGCTCCAGTGGCAGAGGAGGTTGCTCCTTCAACAGAGGCAGAAGCTCCTGCTGCAGAGGAGTAATCCCGGTTAGCCTAAGATTAGGAAAATAATTATCTCTCGGTCCTTTGGATCGAGAGATTTTTTTGTGGGTAGAGTTTGTGAAAAAAATAAGAGAGCCGATTCTGTGAATCGACTCTCTTGTACTGATTACTACGTAATTCGCAGTTTTTATTACTGAGCGTTAACAGCGCTATCAGCAACAGTTGTGTCAGCAGCTGCGCTGTCAGTAGCAAGGCTGTCAGCAGCAATGCTGTCACATGCTACGCTGTCAGAATCACAGCAAGCACCCTGCTCTGTCTTGTTACCACAAGAAGCGAAAGAAACAGCTACAATAGCTGCGAATACGAAAGCTAACTTTTTCATTTTTTTGCTTTTTTAATAATTGTAAAACAATCGTTTGTTAATTCATTTTCTTAATTGCGATGCAAAGGTACGACATTTTTCAATACGCTGTATACATTTACGCAAACTTTTTTTGCTAAAATTTTATATTTTTAGGAATTATTCATATAAAGTATTGGAAATCAGAGAGAAAGAGAATGATTGTTTTTTTGAAGGCAAATAATGTTATTGAGTGCATTTATGTTAAACAACATCTTTTTCCGTACATTTTTTGTTCTTCATGATAAAGTTTATATCTTTGCATACATGATACGTTACATGGATAGACTGGGGGGGAAGAAGGCTGCATATTTTACGTTGGGGTGTAAGCTGAACTTTGCTGAAACCAGTTCTGTAGGCAAGCAATTAAAGGAATATGGTGTAGAGACAGTCCGTGACGGAGAGGTCGCGGATATATGTGTCATAAACACATGTAGTGTAACAGAGGTCGCAGACAGCAAATGTCGCCAGGCCATTCACCGTCTCGTACGCAATCATCCAGGTGCATTGGTGGTGGTTACCGGTTGCTATGCCCAGCTGAAGCCACTGGAAGTCTCGTCTATAGATGGTGTTGATATCGTCCTCGGTAGTAACGAGAAGGGTGATATCCTGGATGTCATATGTGAAAGGATGGACATGATGCCTGAGGAGCGTGCCTTGGCTGCTCATGAGTATCGTACCGTCAAGACTGCCGACATACGCGAATTCATGCCGAGTTGCTCGTGTGGAGACCGTACAAGGTATTTCCTGAAAGTTCAGGACGGATGTGACTATTACTGTACATATTGTACCATCCCCTTTGCACGTGGACGTTCGCGCAACGGCAGCATAGTCTCGATGGTGGCTCAGGCTGAGGAGGTGGTTCGTGAGGGTGGTCGTGAGATTGTCCTGACTGGTGTAAATATAGGTGATTTCGGGAAGTCTACCGGTGAGTCTTTTATTGACCTGATACGTGCGTTGGACAGGGTCGAGGGTATAGAGAGGTACCGTATAAGCAGTATAGAGCCAAACCTGTTGACGGACGAGGTGATAGAGTTCTGTGCAAAGAGCCGTGCTTTCATGCCGCATTTCCATATCCCGTTACAGAGTGGCAGTGACGAGGTACTACGTCTGATGCATCGTCGTTATGACACTTCGTTCTTCCAAACGAAGATTGAACATGTACTGGAACTGATGCCAGATGCATTCATCGGTGTGGACACTATTGTCGGTACAAGGGGTGAGACCGAGGATTTGTTTGAGGATGCCTACCATTTTATGGCTTCGCTTCCCATTGCACAGTATCATGTATTTTCGTACAGTGAGCGTCCGGGGACGAAGGCCCTGCAGATCCCGCATGTGGTAAGTCCGCAGGAGAAGCATAGGCGTAGCCAGCGTATCCTGGAGTTGAGCAGCGAACTCACGCGTACGTATTATAATAGGTATGTCGGCTCTGTGCGTCCTGTGTTGCTTGAGCATAGCCGTACCGATGGCATAATGCACGGCTTTACTGACAATTATATCCGTGTAGAGATTCGCACAGGAAATGTTCCCGGACACAATCTGGACAATAATATCGTAGATGTCCGTCTCGGCGAGATGAATGCAGAGGGCAATGCCCTTACCGGTACTGTCGTCGCATAGTTCCTGCGTCTTGTGGGACGGGAGGGATGGTCCTAAAACCGAATGTATGCCATTGCCCAGAACTGGTTGCTGTTCCTGGAGGCACGTGTCTTGTCGTAATCGTGGTTGTACTGTAGTTGAAGCATGAGGTTCTTGTGCGGTCGCAGTTCGACTCCAGTACTGTAGATGCTGTGCAGCGAGCGCATGTCCATGTCTGATCGGAAGGCATCGTATTTAAGGTTTAGCCTGATCCACCGCCATACGGGAATGCATGCCAGTGCATACCATCCGTCGGCATGACCGGGGCCTGTATATGCGTGTTCATCCTTGTTCCATGAAGAGCCGATGTGGCGGGCATATTCGGTGCGGAAGAGCCAGTCCTGATTCCCGTAAGATACGCTTGCCGCCCATCTGGCATAGCTCGTGCCGACGCCATATGTAGTGTGGAAGTAGCTGCCTTTCCAACCGAAGCCTGCAATCTTCAATCCTTTTACGGGCTCTACGCAGAGTGTTCCGATGATGTCTTTCTTGCTGTCCTTGTCTGCCGAGTTGATGCCCTGTCCGTTGAATACACCAAACTGGTACGACAGGTATCTGTGTCCGTCTGCCTTGTCTGGAAACAGACTGCCGTGTACCTGTATTCCCAAGTCGCGGCCTCCGCTGTTGTGCTGATCCCCGTTCAGGTCCTGTCCTGCACCAAGTCCTGTCATTCGCTTGACTATCATGCTGTAGTCGCCTCCGCCGATATCCCATGGGTTGGCAGGATTTTCCAAGGTGAAGTTGCGCTTGAACTGTCCTGCCTTGATCCCGAATTCCTTCCAGCGTGTCCAGTTTATGAATGCATCAATTACCCGTGCACTGGCACCTGTCTGCTCACTGCCGGCAGGGTTGCCTGAGACCTCCATCTGCACGCGGTAGTTAAAATCGCGGAATACGGTGCCGTCTACGTACAGACGCAGCAGCCTGAGGTTGAATCCTTCGCCTCCATTGGCTCCTTCACGGCTGTCATATTTGTAATGTGTGATGATGTATCCGCCGAACCGTGGAATGGTGACATAGTCTTCACGTTTCCATTTCTTCCTTTTCCTGACAGTGTCTGGTGCGGTGTCTGTAGCAGTTGCACTGTCGGCCGACGACATTCCCGGCGTCCTGACTGCCGGTGTGGCATCCTGACCGGCAGTTTTCTTCTTGTATGCATGAATCCTGGCGGTAATATAGTCCTGAAGGGAGTGGTCGTATCCGTCTTTGAAGATGCGGTCGTCTTCCTGAGCAAGGAGCGTGGCCATGGGCAGGAGGCACCATGTCAGAATTATAAAAAACTGTCTAAGTTTCATGCTGTTGGGGTATGTATTCAGGAACAAAGATACAAATAATCAGAAAATAGTTGTAACTTTACGGCAGAAAAGTAACCACAAAACCTAAACAGACATGAGGGTAATAAACCTGGGCGAACAGGATTCGGTCATAAATACCTATCTGAGTGAATTGCGTGACGTAAACGTACAGAAAGACAGAATGCGCTTCCGTCGTAACATAAAGCGCATAGGGCATGCCATGGCTTACGAGATAAGCCGTATTCTGGACTACGAGACGAAGGAGGTCATGACCCCCCTGGCTCCGTGTAACATGAATCTGATAGCCGACAAAATAGTGGTATCTACCGTCTTCCGTGCCGGCCTGCCGTTCCATCAGGCTTTCCTTGAGGTCTTTGACAAGGCAGACAATGCTTTTGTCTCAGCCTTCCGCTATTACAAGGACAAGGACCGTACGGACACAGGAGTCCGAGTGGAGTATATGGCAACGCCGGCTTTGGATGGCAAGACGCTGCTGATGGTGGATCCGATGCTGGCCACGGGTGACAGTATGGCATTGGCATACGAGGCTCTGAAATCAAAGGGAACGCCGAAGCGTCTGATCCTTGCTTCGGTCATTGCCTCGGAACCTGGCGTGGAAAATATGCGGAGAAAGTTTCCAAGCGACGATGTCGTACTGGTATGTGCTGCAATCGACCCGATACTGAACAGTCATAAGTACATAGTTCCGGGACTGGGTGATGCAGGAGACCTGATGTTCGGAGAAAAGATGTAATGACAAAGACGGCAATAGTAATACTGAACTGGAACGGTGCAGATATGATGCGCCGTTTTCTTCCCGGAGTCATAGCCAACTCGCCTGAAGCGGAGGTCATCGTCGCCGACAATGCAAGCACAGACGGTTCCCTGGAGATGCTCTCCTCGGAATTTCCAGAGGTGTCACGGATAATACTGGACAGGAACTATGGCTTTGCCGACGGGTACAACAAGGCTCTCAGACAAGTAGAGGCAGAGTACTATGTCCTGCTTAACAGTGATGTAGAGACTCCGCACAGCTGGCTTGATCCGCTCGTACGCTACATGGATTCCAATCCTGACGTCGCAGCCTGCCAGCCTGTTCTCAGATGCCAATGGAACAAGGAGTATTTTGAATATGCCGGTGCCGCAGGAGGCTACGTGGATGCACTGGGCTACCCGTATTGCAGGGGCAGGCTGATGGCTACTGTGGAGAAGGACGAAGGACAGTACGGCAGCATAGCCAATGTGCTATGGGCAACAGGAGCGTGCATGATGATAAGAAGCAAGGACTATTGGCAGGCAGGCGGCCTGGACGGGCGCTTCTTTGCACATCAGGAGGAAATAGACCTGTGCTGGCGTCTTCGCTCACGCGGCCGTGGCATCGTATGCATACCAGACAGTATCGTGTATCATCTCGGAGGCGGAACCCTGCCACAGGGGAATCCTCGCAAGACTTTCCTCAATTTCCGGAACAATCTGCTGCTGTTGTACAAGAACCTGCCAGACAACCGTCTGGCCGACGTCATGCGTATTCGCCTCTGGCTGGACGCACTGGCCAGCCTGAAATTCCTGCTCACGCTGCAATGGGGCTCGTTCCGTGCCGTATGGCGAGCACGTAGGGAATATAACCGTATAAAGTCCGACTTCCGCAAGGACCGTGAGGAGAATCTGAGGCTGACAGTCCTGTCGCCAGTGCCTGAACAGGGCACGTTCTCCCTCCTGTACCAGTATTATATAAGGGGAAAGAGGAAGTTTTCGCAACTGCCTCGTTCATGAAACCAAAGGGTTAAATTCCATAGTTCCATACATTATGCCACTATACCTTATTCCCGTCACACTGGGCGATACGCCACAAGAGCAGGTGCTGCCGCCGCACAACGCTGAAACAGTCCGTAATATACGTCATTTCGTCGTAGAGGAAATACGTACAGCCCGTCGTTTCCTCCGCAGCATGGACCGCGCGTTCCCTATCGACGAATGTACGTTCTACGAAATGGGCAAGCATGCAGCAGACCATAATGCCAGGAAGAACCAGTCGCCTTACGACAAAGCCATAGAAACATTGGCTTCTGGAGCGGATGTAGGCGTCATCAGCGAGGCCGGGTGTCCTGCTGTGGCAGACCCGGGAGCGGATGTCGTACTCATGGCGCAGCGACGTGGGCTGCAGGTCATACCTCTGGCAGGGCCGAGCAGTATGACTATGGCACTAATGGCATCAGGACTGTCTGGTCAGAACTATGCCTTCAACGGTTACCTGCCAATAGACGAGGCCGACAGGGCAAAGCGTCTGAAGGCCCTGGAATCACGGGCACACAATGAGCATCAGACACAACTTTTTATCGAGACGCCGTTCCGTAACCGAAAGATGACAGAGACGTTGCTCCGTGTCCTGCGCCCTGCCACACGTATGTGTATAGCAGCAGGCATCACGACTCGGGACGAGTGGATAAAGACCCATACCATTGCAGAGTGGCGCAAGATACAAATTCCAGACCTGAGCAAGATACCAGCAATATTTCTGATAGGCTGAACACCCCTGTGCATGATAATAGGCAGAGACTTCCGCATAGATGCCGAATGCTTTCATTTCCATCTGGAGAAAGCGTATGTCCCGACACTGAGAGTCAGACAGAAAAGGGGGCAGCTCATAGCATACTATCCGGAGAATATGGACTTCACACGTCCATCCGTACAGGAATGGCTGCACAAGCAGATTGAGGAGAGCCTGCGCCGGCATGCCAAGGTCCTGCTGCTGCCTCGAATCCGGCAGATGGCCTCTGCACGTAACCTGCATCCATCCGAACTGCACATACACAAAAGCAAGACGCGCTGGGGCTCGTGCAGCAGCCGCGGCAGCATTAACCTGTCGCTCTATCTCATGCTGGTGCCACAGCATTTGCAGGACTACGTAATGCAGCATGAACTCACACACTTGGCCGAAATGAACCACGGCGTCCGTTTCTGGCAGTTGCTCGACGAGGTGACGGGCGGACGAAGCAGGCAGCTGCGCAAGGAACTGAGGAACTACACGACCGGTATATTCCCATTGTCATGCCTGTCTGACAGGAAAAGGACTGATGAAGTCCAACTTTTTAAATAAACTTGTACACACGCAATACTTTTTTCGTATATTTGTACAGGATAAAAAAAGAAAAAACAGGGAACCATGACTCCGAATAAAACCTACATCGCGTTCGACGCAGACGGTGTACGCGATGCAGAGAACAGCAATCTGCGCATCTTCAATATGATGGCCGAGTGGCAGAAGCGATACCCTAACCGCTACTGTTTCATAAACATAGACAGTATCCATTTCTCGTCCCAGCACGATGATACGGTCGAAGATACGCGCAAGCAGGCATTCTTCCGTCTGCTCGACGGGGCGGACAATCTCCTTGTCGTCATCAGCCGCCATACGAATCCTGACAGCAAATGGCTAAACTGGCAAATAAGCCGTGCCGTCAACCGTTATCACCTGCCGGTAATAGTGGCCATCGACGGCATAAGCTGCGTGACCGACGACACAATTAGGCAATACTGGGACAAGCTCCCCGTTAAAATAAGGAAATACATCGGCCGCGACAGCGCGCGTATGTGCTACATACCATTCACCCAGACCAAGGTAGAGATGGCTCTCGACTATTTCAGCGTCCGCAGCCAGACATACGCATGGAACAGTACGACGATATTCTAAGCCAAACGACAAACCGGCTGTAAGAATGGCATATATCAAGAAAATAGAAATAGACTCTCTGTGGAACAGCAACCGGCGCGTGGAATGGAACCTGCGTCCGGACGTCAATATCCTCAGCGGTGTCAACGGGGTAGGCAAGACCACAATCCTTAACCGTGTCGTCAAGAACCTGCTGACCGCCGACCGTATCGAGCGCATGACAGGAGGAGTAACCATACAAACGGAACCGGAAGATGCCATAGAAGAGCTGAAGTTCGACGTAGTCCGCTCGTTCGACCGTCCAATCATATCAGGCGAAATCCTCTCCAAGGTAGCAGACATAAGCCTGCGCAGCGAGCTCGACTTCCAGCTATACCAGTTGCAACGGCGCTACCTGGACTATCAGGTAAGCATGTCCAACAGGATGGTCGCCCTCTTCACCAGCGGAGATGTCGACGCCAATGCCAAGGTGCAGGCCATCGCTGCGCAGAAGACACACTTCTTCGACCTCGTGGACAGTCTTTTCAAAGACACGAGAAAGAAAATAAAGCGCGACAGCAACGAGATAGTCCTGGAACAAGGCCTTGAGACCCTCCAGCCATACCAACTCTCCAGCGGAGAGAAGCAGATGCTGATAATACTGCTCACCGTACTAGTCCAGAACCGTGAGCCATTCACCCTGTTTATGGACGAACCGGAGATATCGCTGCACGTAGAGTGGCAGCAACGCCTCATCGGCCTCATCCGCGACCTGAATCCCAACACGCAAGTCGTGCTCACGACGCACTCGCCCGCCGTCATAATGAACGGATGGACAGACTGCGTAACCGACGTCGAGGATATCCTGTTTGAGACATAGTCATAAACTGATATAGAACTCCCAACATTTGAAACGTCTTGTTTCAAACATATCGTCACAGTGGCTCGAAGCTGCCAACCGGCTCAAACCACGCAATGCGCCCCGTAAGATCGTCGCATACGTCGAGAGCTTCGACGATATAGCGTTCTGGCGCAACATACTTGACGAATACGAGACGGCTCAGCTCCACTTCGACATCATGCTGCCATCCAGCACGACGCTTGGCAAAGGCAAGAAGACAGCCATGATGCACCACCTCGGGCCATACATGATAGCATGCGTGGATGCCGACTATGACTGGCTCATGCAGGGTAGAACCGCAATCAGCCAGACAGTATGCCAGAACCCATACGTGCTTCATACCTATGTATACTCCATAGAGAGTTACCAGTGCTATGCACCTGGCCTGCACCTTGCCTGCACACTGGCGACACTCAACGACCGCGAGATAGTCAACCTGACAGCCTGGCTGGAGGAATACAGCCGCATAGTCTGGCCCCTTTTCGTCTGGAGCGTATGGATGTACCGCATGGGGCTTGACAACCAGTTCGGAATCATGCAGCTCTCCGACATCGTCAGACTGCACGACGTAAATCCACAAAATCCCGTAGCAGCGCTACAACTTGTGCGGCACCGCGTAAACAGGAAAGTGAACAGGCTGCAGCAGCACTACCGTTCGGCCAAGAAGACCCTACCCCCACTACGCGACGAACTGCTTGCCATGGGACTCACTCCTGAGGAGACATACCTGTACATACAGGGACATGCACTAAAGGACGGAGTGGTAATTCCACTGCTGACACCAATCTGCAACCAACTGCGTCGGGAGCGCGAGCGCGAGATTAACAGGCTGGCAGTGCACGAACAGCAGCGCACGAACGAACTTGCCAGCTACCAGCACAGCAGCCAACCTATCGAGGAGACATTGAAGAAAAGCACCACTTTCAAGCGTTCCCGCCAATATCAGCTCCTGAGAGCAGACATAATGCGGCTCATAGCCGAAACGGGAGCAGCAAAATAGCTGTCAATCTTATATATCAGGCCAGACTTGCCGAACACCACCACACGGTCTCCTGGCATAATCTGCGTATTGCCACCGATACTCATACCTACGTTGTCGCGGATCAAACCACCCATGGTAATGCCATCAGGGAAGTTGAATTCGCGAATAGGCTTCTGGGTAATAGGACTGTTCTCCGAGGCGACAAACTCGGCCACGTCGGCATTGGCAATAGTCAGTCTCCTGATATTAGCTATGTCGGTATCCATCAGCATGCGATAGATATGGCTCGCCGCAGTCATCTTCTTGTTCACGATGGTGCCTATGTCCAGTTTCTCCGCCATATCCACATAGGCGATATTCTCTACCTGAGCCACAGTCTTGCGCACCCCAAGCCTCTTGGCAGCAAGGCAGGCCAGGATGTTATTCTCCGTATCAGGAGTGAGGGCAGCAAAACCCTGTACGTCATGTATACCCTCTTCGATCAGGAGCTGCGTATCCCTGGCATCGCCCTGAATTACCATGATGTCGTTCGTGTTGAGAATCTCTATCAGCTGCCGGCATCGCTGCTCGCTCTGCTCGATAATCTTCATCTGGATATTGTCAGGCTTCACGTGGGCGACGTGCACCGCAATATGTCCGCCCCCCATGACCATGACCTTGCGCACATCGGCATAGCCTTCCTTGCCCACGATATGGCGGATCAGCGAGATATGGCGCTTGCTTGTCATGAAGTAGGCAATGTCACCCAACTGCAGGACGCTGTTGCCATTCGGAATCAGAGTCTCGTCGCCTCGTTTTATGGCAACGATATGATACGGAGTAGAAGCCCCGCACAAATCCCTCAAAGGCTTGCCATACAACTCCGAAGCCTCCTCCCTCAGCTTGATGCCAAGCAGGCACAAGGCACCGTCGTGTACCTCCCAGTACTGGCGCGCCCATGAAAGCTTCAGTCCGTCCACTATCTCCTGTGCCGCCAGTTCCTCGGGATAGATTAGCGAGTCGATACCCATGCTGTTGAACATAGCAATGTTTTCCTTGCTGGTATACTCACTGTTGTCCACACGGGCAACCGTCTTCTTGGCACCCAGGGTATGAGCCAGCATGCAGCAAGTGATGTTGCAAGTCTCATGCGGAGTGACGGCGACAAACAGGTCGGCATGTGCAATGCCAGCCTCTTTCAGTGCAGCAATGCCGGTCGGAGACACACCCATCGTCAGCAAGTCATAGTTACCGTTGGACAATGCCTCCAGCTTGTCAGGATCCTCGTCCATCAGGATAATGTCATGGTTCTCCTTAGATAGCAATTCCGCGAGGTGCGTCCCAACGGCACCAGCACCAGCAATAATAATCTTCATAAAGCCCTTTTTATAGCATCCTTGTCCAATCCCACTATTCCGTACAGTTCCTCGGGGGTGCCATGCTGGACAAAATTGTCCGGCAGTCCCAGCCGGGTAACACGTCTGGCATAGCCATTGTCCGACAGCCACTCCAGGACTGCGGACCCCAGTCCACCCTTCAGCACACCGTCCTCCACCGTCACGATATGGTCGTACCCTTCCGCAACCTCGCGCAATATTCCTTCGTCCAGAGGCTTCAGGAATCGCATGTCATAGTGTGCAGGAACGATGCCACCGTCACCATTCTCCGATATCAAGTCCCGGACAGCATCCTGTACGGTATTGCCTACAGGTCCCAGCGACAATATGGCTGTACCGGTACCGTCGCTCACCTTGCGACCCTTGCCCACAGGCACTTCCTGCAGCTCGCAATGCCAGTCTGCCAATACACCCTTGCCGCGCGGGTAGCGAATCACGAACGGTCCGTCCTGACATTCTACAGCCGTGTACATGAGACGGCGCAGTTCACATTCGTCCATCGGCGAGGCAATAGTAAGTCCAGGCACGGGGCGCAGGAAAGCAAGGTCAAAGGCACCATGGTGCGTAGGCCCGTCCTCGCCAACCAGGCCGGCACGGTCCAGGCACAATACCACGTGAAGCCTGCCAATGGCAACGTCATGTATAATATTGTCGTAAGCCCGTTGAGCAAAACTACTGTAAATGTTGCAAACGGGAATCAGACCGTCCTTGGCCATCCCCGCAGAGAAAGTCACCGCATGTCCCTCGGCAATGCCGACGTCGAAACAGCGTTCCGGCATCTCCCTCATCATTATGTTCATCGAACATCCGGTAGGCATTGCCGGCGTTATGCCGACTATACGGCTGTCCCTACGCGCCAACTCCAGCAGAGTCTTGCCAAAGACATCCTGATATTTCAGAGGCAAAGCCCCCGGCTCAGTCTTCAGGCGCTCCCCAGTCTCGGGGACAAACTTGCCAGGCGCATGGAAGACCACAGGATTCCTCTCGGCAGGAGCATACCCCTTTCCCTTCTTCGTATGCAGATGCAGGATGCGAGGCCCCGTCATATCCTTTATGCGCCGCAAAGTCCTGACCAGTTCCACCACATTGTGGCCATCCTCAGGACCGAAGTAACGGATGTTCATCCCCTCAAAGACATTCTGCTGGTTGTTCAGCAGCGACTTCAGCGAGTTGTTGAACCGGATTATTCTCTTGCGTCGCTCGTCGTTAAGCAGACCCCACGACTCCAGACTGCGCGCAGCACTGTTGCGGATACGGTTGTAGCTCCTGCTCGTGTGCAGGTTGTGCAGATACTCCTTCATGCCCCCCACGGCATGGTCGATACTCATGTGGTTGTCATTCAGGATAATCAGCAGGTTGTTTGGGGTGGAACTCGCATTGTTGAGCCCCTCGAATGCCAGGCCACCGCTCATGGCACCGTCACCTATCACCGCCACCACATGCCGGTTGGTTCCCTGTCTCTCGGCAGCCACCGCCATTCCCAAAGCCTCCGAAATACTCACCGAAGCATGTCCGCACGTAGTCGTGTCGTACACACTTTCGTCAGGCGAGGGAAAAGGTCTCAGACCGTTCAGGTGGCGGTTCGAGCCAAAACGCTCGCGCCGTCCGGTCAGAATCTTGTGACCGTAGGCCTGATGCCCCACGTCCCATACAATGCGGTCCTCCGGCGTGTCAAAGACATAGTGAAGGGCCACGGTAAGCTCCACGACGCCGAGCGAACTGGCAAAATGACCAGGATTGCCGCTCAATTCGCGGATGAGCATTTCCCTCAGTTCGCTGCAAACCTCGGGTAACTGCTCCACCCTCAGCCGGCGCAAGTCACTTGGGAATTGTATGTCGGAAAGCAGACTCATATTCTATATTCGGTGCGCAAAGTTACGAAAACTTTTCTAAAGTTACGAAAAGTCGGGCGCAGAACAAAAAGAATCCCATTCTTTTTTCATGCCGAGACGGAGTAACTTATCCAAAGTACAAAAAAAATACCAATTCGCCGTCCCACATCACCATTTTTTTGTACCTTTGTAAATAAAACAGACAGGCCACGCAGCGCGCACACATACCATGTCCACAGCCCCGTACACATACATACTGCTCGGCTCGTGCTTCTCACAGCACATGAGCCGGCACATGACCCGGCAGGGCATCCCACACCTTACCAATCCGTCAGGCACGCTCTTCAATCCCGAAAGCATCAGGACCACAGTCACGCAGGCACTGAGCACCCGGCGCAGTCCGCTGCCTATGTTCTACGACCACGACATGCGCGAATGGCGATGCTGGTGGGCCAACACCCAATTCCGCAGCCACCAGCGTGAGGAATGCGAGGCACAGGTCAGCGCAGCACTCGACCGGCTGGGACAAGGCCTGCATACCGCCCGACGGCTGTTTGTCACCCTCGGAACGAATGTATGCTACAGGCTCAAGGAAGGCGGCCTCACCGTCACCAACTGCCAGCGCCAGGCAGACCGCCTGTTTCAGGAATACACGCTCACCTTGCCCGAAACCACAGAAATACTCGACGACACCGTCCAGATCCTGCATCAGGCAAACCCCGAACTGCAGATCACCTTTACCGTGAGCCCCTACCGATACCGCAAGTACGGCCTGCACCAGTCACAACTCAGCAAGGCCGTGCTGCACCTCGCCATCGACCAGACGTGCCGTCGGCATGCCCCATATACCGACTATTTCCCCGCATACGAAATCATGATCGACGAGCTGCGCGACTACCAGTACTACGCCCCCGACGGCCTGCACCCATCCCCACAGGCCACCGAAATAATTTGGAACAGACTATGCAAATATCTACAATCGCATCAATGACAGGAGCCCGCCAGTTCGGCGAGGCAGACATCACCATCGACCACCTCCTCACCGACAGCCGCAGCCTCTGCTTCCCCGAGAGCACACTCTTCTTTGCCATCAAGACCCCACACGGCGACGGACACACATACATCCCCGACCTCTATAGCCGCGGCGTCAGGGCCTTCGTCGTCCAGGACCTCCCCGACCGCGCCGCCATGGCACCCGACAGCGTATACCTCCAGGTCGAAAACACCCTCACAGCCCTGCAGCGACTGGCCGAACGCAAGCGCGAGACATACGACATCCCCGTCATAGGCATCACAGGCAGCAACGGCAAGACCACCGTCAAGGAATGGCTCTACCAGATGCTCTCGCCCGACATGACCGTCACCCGCTCGCCCCGCAGCTACAACTCACAGATAGGCGTGCCACTCTCCGTCTGGGGACTATGGGAGAAAAGCCAGATAGGAATCTTCGAGGCAGGCATCTCCCAGCCCGGCGAGATGGAAGCCCTCGAGCGCATCATACAGCCGACCATAGGAGTCTTTACCGGACTCGGCACCGCCCATCAGGAGAATTTCCAATCCATGGAGCAGAAACGCCAGGAGAAGATGAAACTCTTCACCCACTGCCAGACCGTGATTATGCCCACCCCCGGCCTCACAGCCCTCGAAGCCGACCGCGACCTCTGCAGACAGGTATGCCGCTACCTCGGCATGGCCGACGACGTCATAGAGCAACGCCTCGCCCGGCTGGAGCCCATAGCCATGCGCCTCGAGGTCAAGCAGGGACGGCACAACTGCATCATCATCAACGACACCTACAACAGCGACATGAATTCCCTCGGCATAGCCCTCGATTTCATGAACCGCCGTCCCGACCGCGCCGACCGCCAGCGCGTACTCATACTGTCCGACATCCAGCAGAGCGGCATACCACCCACACAACTCTACCAACACGTTGCCGGGTACCTGCACACACACGGCATAGAACACCTTATCGGCATAGGACCCGCCATCAGTGCCAACGCAGACCAGTTCACTAACCTCGCCACACACTGCCGCTTCTATCCCGACACAGACACATATCTGCAAAGCCCCGACTTTGCCGCCCTGCGCGACAGCATCGTCCTGATCAAGGGAGCACGCCAGTTCCATTTCGAGCAGATAACACAGGCGCTCGAGCAAAAGGTACACGAGACCACGTTGCAGGTAGACCTCAACGCCATCGTAGACAATCTGAACTACTACCGCACCTTCCTCGACCCACAGACCCGGATAGTCTGCATGGTCAAGGCCGACGCATACGGAGCCGGGGCCATAGAGGTCTCCAAGACACTCCAGAGCCAGACCCAGGTCGGCTACCTCGCCGTCGCCGTCGCCGACGAAGGAGCACAACTCCGCAGCGCCGGCATCACCAAGCCCATAATGGTCATGAACCCCCAGATAACAGGCTTCGACACCCTGTTCGAGTACCATCTGGAGCCCGAGGTCTACTCCTTCCGACTCCTCGACGCCCTCATACAAGCCGCCGAGCACGCCGGCATCACCGGCATGCCCATACACATCAAGCTCGACACAGGCATGCACCGCCTCGGCTTTGACCCCGAGACGGACATGCCGCGACTCATAGACCGGCTGCAGCACCAGACAGCCCTCGTCCCACGCAGCGTCTTCTCCCACTTCGTCGGCAGCGACAGCGACAGCTTCGACCCATTCTCGGCCGAACAGTACCGCCGCTACCAGTTCGGAGCAGACACCCTGCAAGCCGCCTTCCCACACCACATACTGCGGCACATGGACAACACCGCCGGCATAGAGCACTTCCCCCAGCGGCAGATGGACATGGTCCGTCTCGGCCTCGGACTATACGGCATCAACCCCCGCGACAACAGCATCATCAACAACGTCACCACACTCCAGACCACCATATTGCAGATACACGACGTCAAGTCTAACGAGACCGTCGGATACAGCCGGCGCGGACAGCTCACCCGCGACTCGCGCATAGCCGCCATACCCATCGGCTATGCCGACGGATGGAACCGGCACCTCGGCAACCGCAACGCCTACGCCCTCGTCCACGGGCAGCCAGCCCCGTACGTAGGCAACATCTGCATGGACGTCAGCATGATAGACGTCACCGACATACAGTGCCACGAGGGCGACCCCGTCATCCTCTTCGGCCGCGACCTGCCACCCACCATACTCGCCCAGGCCATAGACACCATACCCTACGAAATCCTAACCTCAGTATCACACCGCGTCAAGCGAGTGTACTATCAGGAGTAATCCCCCATCGTAGCACAGAGCCAATGATAGCAGAAAGGCTGGAAGTCACTTTGCTTCCAGCCTCTCTTTTGTCCTGTTCCCTGTCGGAACCCTGTTGTCTCAGTAGAACCGTCGTCCCGCTGATTGCCGGTCGAACAGACGTCCTGCTGATCAGTTCAGCTCGTAGGCGCTGATGTCTGTGCCCTGGGGGCGTGCCAGACCGTCGGTGCCGGTGCTGGGGTCCTGCTTATTTTCAG
>DFKL01000118.1 GCA_002373535.1 Prevotellaceae bacterium UBA3646
AGATGATCTATGTGGTGGGCAACGAGCAGAACTATCATTTCCAGGTGTTGTCCATACTGCTTGACAAGCTCGGCTTCAAGTGGGGCAAGGACCTGGTCCACTTCAGCTATGGCATGGTCGAGTTGCCGAACGGCAAGATGAAGTCTCGCGAGGGTACTGTTGTCGATGCCGACGACCTGATTGCAGGAATGATAGAGGATGCACGCAGGATGAGCGAGGACAAGGTGAAGAAGCTGGAGGGAGTGACGCCGGAGGAGATGAACGAGATAGCACGGATCGTAGGCCTCGGTGCCCTCAAGTATTTCATACTCAAGGTCGATGCCAGGAAGAATATGTTGTTCGACCCCGAGGAGAGTATTGACTTCAATGGCAATACGGGACCGTTCATCCAATACACGTATGCCCGTATACGCAGTATCCTGCGCAAGGCGGCAGAACAGGACATCGTGGTGCCCGGCACGTTGCCCGCCGACGTGGAACTTAGTGACAAGGAGATAAGCCTTATACAGCATCTCAACGATTTTGCAGGTGTCGTTGCTCAGGCAGGATGTGACTACAATCCCGCATGTATTGCCAACTACTGTTACGAGCTTGTCAAGGAGTACAACCAGTTCTACCACGACTTCAGCGTACTCAGGGAGGAGGATGTGGACAAGCGGGCAGTACGTCTGGCCCTGTCGGCAGCCGTCGGTCAGAATGTCCGTAATGGAATGAAACTATTAGGCATCGAGGTGCCGGAGAGGATGTGATGGAGGAAATCAAGGAGGCTATCTGTGTAGACGGAGCTTGCTCAGGCAACCCGGGTCCCATGGAATATCGTGGGGTTCACTTGCCCTCTGGCAGGGAAGTGTTCCGCTACGGACCCGTCATGGGGACAAACAACATCGGTGAGTTCCTGGCTATCGTACATGCATTGGCCCTGATGGAGCGCAAAGGTGTTGCACTGCCCATATACAGCGACAGTGTAAGCGCCCTGGCATGGGTGAGGAACAAAAAGGCGAAGACTACGCTGGCACGTACAGCGGAGACGGCTACTGCCCTGGACTTGGTGGCCAGGGCCGAGTCATGGCTCAGGACACATGCCTTCCGTGTGCCGATACTGAAGTGGGATACCGACGAGTGGGGCGAGATACCTGCGGATTTCGGCAGGAAATAGGATGGCAACGGATGTTCAGTCATGGTTCAATAGTAATAGTTCAAGGGATGTTGCCGTGAAGAGCTTATGAGGGATTTCGTTCGGTTGTTGAAGCGTTTTGCATTTCCGTACAGGAGATATGTGATATTGGGTGTCCTTCTCAATATCCTCAGTGCCGTGCTGAACGTCGTGTCCTTTATGAGCATCATTCCCATGCTGAACATGTTGTTCGGGATGCAGCAGCAGCGACACTACGACTATGTGCCATGGTCTCAGGCGACAGGGGCGGATATCACCGAGGTAATAGTGAACAACATGTATTTCTGGACGCAGGAGGCGGTGCAGGCACATGGTCAGGCATGGACTCTGATGGCTATCGGCATAGTACTGTGCCTGGCAACTGCGGCAAAGACAGCCTGCTATTTCGGAAGTACCGCGGTTATTGTACCTTTGCGCTCAGGCCTGGTGCGTGACATTCGTACCAGATTGTACGACAAGGTGCTGCGGCTGCCGCTGTCTTTCATGAACGCGGAGCGGCGCGGAGACATCATAGCCCGCATGAGCGGTGACGTGCAGGAGATAGAGAATTGTATTGCCAGCAGCCTGGATTCTGTCGTGAAGAATCCGATTCTGATAATGGTTTATTTTTCCGTATTGCTGAAGATAAGCTGGGAGCTGACTCTGTTTACGCTCCTGGTCATCCCGACGCTCGGCTGGGCAATGGGATGGGTAGGCCGCAAGCTCAAGGCACAGTCGCTGACTACCCAGAACCGGCTCAGCGAGACTATGAGCCAGCTGGACGAGACACTTGGCGGGATGCGTATAATAAAGGCTTTTCTGGCAGAGGGGCGTATGAGTGAGCGTTTCCACAAGTGTTGCAACGACTATCGTGACGCGTTTAACAGGATGGCAATCAGACAGAATTCTGCCCATCCGATGAGCGAGTTCATGGGGACGTGTATCATCGTTATCGTGCTGTGGTTCGGCGGGTTGCTGATATTCCGCGGACACAGTTCGTTCGATGCCCCGACTTTTATATGCTACATGGTATTGCTGTACAGCGTGATAAATCCGCTCAAGGAGTTTTCACGGACCAGTTACCTTATACCACGCGGTCTGGCCAGCATGGAGCGTATAGACCGTATATTACAGGCAGATAATCCAGTCAGGGAGAAGCCGGATGCCGTGACCGTGGACGGGCTGAGGGACAGTATCAGGTTGGAGCACGTGTCCTTTGGCTACGACACAGAACGCGAGATACTGCACGACATAGACATGGAGATAGGGCGTGGCAAGACAATAGCCCTGGTGGGACAGAGCGGCGGCGGCAAGAGTACCCTCGTGGATCTGATTCCTCGTTTCCACGATGTCAGCAAGGGACGTATCACGATAGACGGCGTGGATATACGCGACATGAAGATACATTCGCTGCGTTCGCTTATCGGCAATGTCAACCAAGAGGCTATTCTTTTTAACGACACATTCTTCAACAACATTGCGTTCGGCGCTCTGGATGCAGACCGGGAAGACCTGCGCGAACGGGTGATTGAGGCAGCCAAGGTTGCCAATGCACACGAATTTATCATGGCGAGTGAGAACGGCTATGATACGATGGTCGGCGACCGTGGCTGCAGGCTGTCTGGTGGCCAGCGTCAGCGTATAAGCATTGCACGTGCCATACTCAAGAATCCGCCTATTCTTATCCTGGACGAGGCGACGAGTGCCCTTGATACCGAGAGCGAGCTTTTGGTACAGGAGGCTTTGAACAGGCTCATGAAGTCACGTACTACGGTTGCGATAGCGCACAGGTTGAGTACGATACGCAATGCAGACGAGATATATGTCCTGCACGAAGGACGTATAGTAGAGCGAGGCACGCATTCCGAACTGATGGCAAAAGACGGATACTACAGACATTTGCACGATATACAGAAGATATGAAAAGGTCGTTATATATCCTGGGACTCGTCGTCTTGCTTGTCTTGATGACGATGGCTGGCAAGCTGGAGTTCTTGTACTACAACCGCAATGAGTGCTTCTTCACTATCGGGGACGTATGGAAAGTGTTGTGGCACGGGCTTCCTCTGGACTTGCGCACCATTGCGGCAATAGTCATGCCCGTCTGGATCTTCACGGCCCTTACCTTGAGGTACGAGCGCATGCCCTTGCGCAGGTTCGTGGGTCCCTATCTGTTTGTCGTCGTCTTTCTGTCCACGGTGATTACATGCGGCGGACTTATTATGTACGAGAACTGGAAGTTCTTGCTGGATGCAAGCATCTTCAGCTACATGTCCTCGCCCGGAAACGTCGGTGCCAGTGCGACCACGTGGTATCTTGTGAGTCGCATAGGGCTTTCGCTGCTCTCAGCCCTCGTCCTGTCGTCCGTGGCAGTGGCCGTCACCCCGTCCCGTATTGTCCCGAGGCGACTCAGGACGAGATACATACCACCTCGGTATTCTATGCTGTATGTGCTTACGGGTTTCCTGTTGCTTGGTATGCTGTGGGGAATAAACGGCAGGAGGGCCGATGAGGCAAGCGCCTTCCATTCTGACGAGATACTGCTCAATCATGCAGCCGTCAATCCTGTGGGGCACATGGTACATTCGATGTGGGTCTACGGCAAGGAGCCGGAGGACCAGTTCCGCTATATGGAAGATGCAGAGTGCCGCAGGATCTTTGGTGAGATATATCCGGAGAATACCGACGATGTCACGCGGCGTATACTCAAGACCACGCGCCCCAATGTGCTGACGATTCAGCTGGAGAGTTTCGGAGCCCCGTTCATACAGGCACTTGGCGGACAGAAAGACGTTGCACCCGAGATTTCCGCATGGATGGAGCGTGGCGTTAACTTTACCAACGCATGGGCCACGAGTTTTCGCACGGACAGGGGAACGGTGAGTGCCCTTTCAGGCTATGTGGCGTTCCCTACCAAGTCACTGATGATGAACGACCGCTGCCTTGACTCGCTGCCCAGTCTGGCACGGGTCCTGAAGTCCGAGGGATACAGGACGGACTACCTGTACGGAGGCAACTCGAGGTTCATGAACAAGGCCAAGTATCTTAGGGCGACCGGGTTTGACAAGGTTTGGGACATCAACGACCTGAACGTCCCGCAGAGGGAGCGTAGCTGCTGGGGGGCGAACGACAGCACGGCATTGATGTCGCTTCTGTCGCTGATGCGCGAGACATACATGCAGCAGGGTAGTGAGGGACATTTCTACTGGGGCTGCCAGACCATAGACAGCCACGAGCCGTTTCAGGTACCATACCGTCGTCTGCAGAACAAGGTCTACAACGCCTTTGCCTATTCGGACCATTGCGTGGGCCAGTTTCTTGACAGCCTGTCCCGGACTCCGCTGTGGGATAATCTGGTCGTGGTTATTTTCGCCGATCACGGCCATGTCTACAATTCATCGTTCGGCAATCCCGGATTCTTCCACATGCCACTGCTGTTTACTGGCGGAGCGGTGACAGGCCCCGACAAGCTGAATACGCTGATATCACAGAGCGACATAGTAGGTACTCTGCTCTCGCAGATGGACATACCCCACAGTGCAACCTTCCCGTGGAGCCGTAATGTGTTCAGCAGGAACTATACGTATCCGTGCGTCTATGCCAACTATCCCGGCGGAGCCATGTTCCGCGATGCCACTGGCACTACATTGTACGATTTGTGGGCAGACCACGTAATACTTGAAAGCCGCGCCGATTCCGCCGGAAGGCGACTCAGGAACCTGAAGACGATGATACAGTATTCCTATACAGACAGGTTGCTGAAGTGATAAAGTCCGTGGCAGGTAAAAAGTGAAATTAAAGATTGAGACATGTTAGAGAAATTGTTTACCAAGAGACTGCAGGATGAATTTAACGGATCATTGAAATCATTGGACACCGAGGATTGGTTTGACCGCCATGTCAAGCGGCCGTTCAGCTTCCTCATAGCATGGATCCTGTCACCGACAGGCATCACGCCCAATGCCGTGACCGTCATTTCCATGATTATCGGAGCAGGCTCTACATGGTTTTTCATGCACGCCAGCTATCATTATGCCGGGACCTATGGATTGGCTATGAATATCATTGCCTGTCTCATGCTTATGTTTGCCGATGTCCTGGATTGCGTTGACGGACAGTTGGCGCGGCTTACCGGCAGGAGAAGCAAATGGGGCAGGATACTGGACGGCTCGGCAGGATATGTATGGTTCGTACCGTTGTATCTCGGACTTGTATACCGTTTCTATTTCCACCATGATATCGAATTTGCATTCCTGGGACTCGACGATGACGCCGTTACTGTATGGACGGCAACCGTCATCGTGCTGATTCTCGCAAATCTTGCAGGATTCCTGGGTCTCGGTGCCCAGTCCCGTGTAGTTGACTACCTTATCCAGGGACACCTGCTTTTCGAGAAGGGCGGCGAACTGGACACCTCCGTCCGTCAGCAGAAGGAGTTCGAGCAGACCGATTGGTCAGGGGCACGTATTCGTCAGGTATTCGAGAAGACATATATCCCCTATACCCGCAAGCAGGAGAAGGACACCCCTCAGTTCCAGCGCATGA
>DFKL01000072.1 GCA_002373535.1 Prevotellaceae bacterium UBA3646
GCCCGGTGGTATGCTGACCAACTTCCCCACAATCCGCAAGGCTGTGAAGAAGATGGCTACTATCGACAAGCTTACTGCCGATGGTACGTACAGCAATCTCTCTAAGCGCGAGATGCTTCAGGTTACACGCCAGCGTGCCAAGCTGGAGAAGAACCTGGGCTCTATCGCCGACCTGACACGTCTGCCCAGCGCACTGTTCGTAGTGGACGTGATGAAGGAGCACATTGCCGTAGCCGAGGCTAACCGTCTGGGTATTCCCGTATTCGGCATCGTTGATACAAACTCTAACCCCAACCCGATTGACTTTGTCATTCCGGCAAATGACGACGCAAGCAGCAGCATCGAGGCTATCCTTGATGCAGTATGCGGTGCCGTAGCCGAGGGTCTGGAGGAGCGTAAGGCCGAGAAGGAGGCTGATGACGCCCAGAAGGAGGCAAAGAAGTCCGAGAAGAAGGAGGAGGCTCCTGTCGAGGAAGAGAAGGCAGCCGAGTAACCTGGTCGCCGGAAACAACAAGTCAAACTAAAAAAAGATTGTACGATGGAAGTTACAATGACCGATATCAAGAAGCTCCGTGCAATGACAGGTGCCGGTCTTGCTGATTGCAAGAAGGCTCTGGCCGAGAGCGACGACATGGACGGTGCTGTTGCATATCTGCGCAAGAAGGGTGCTGCAGTTGCTGCAAAGCGCAGTGACCGCGAGGCAGCCGAGGGTTGCGTGCTGGTAAAGGCCGACGGCGACTTTGCCGCCATTATCGCACTGAAGTGCGAGACCGATTTCGTTGCCAACAATGCCGACTTCGTTGCCCTCACGCAGCAGATTCTGGATGCAGCCGTGGCAGCAAGGTGCAAGACCCTGGACGAGGTCAAGGCCCTGCCTATGGGTACAGGAACCGTTCAGGATGCTGTGACCGAGCGCAGTGGTATCACTGGCGAGAAGATGGAGTTGGATGGATACTGCACTATACAGGGTGCATACATCGCAACGTACAACCACATGAACCGTAACGGTCTTTGCAGTATGCTCGCTTTCAACAAGCAGGTTGCTGACGAAGAGTGCGGCAAGAACATTGCAATGCAGATTGCAAGTGCTGCCCCGGTTGCTATCGACGAGAGCGGTGTGCCTCAGTCCGTAAAGGACAACGAGATTGCCGTGGCTATCGAGAAGACCAAGGCCGAGCAGGTACAGAAGGCTGTCGAGGCAGCAATCAAGAAGGCTGGCTACAACCCTGCCCACTTTGATAGCGAGGATCACATGGAGTCCAACCAGACCAAGGGATGGATTACGGCCGAGGACGTTGCTGCCGTAAAGGAGATTATCGCCAAGGTGAGCGCAGAGAAGGCTGCAAACCTGAACGAGGCTATGATACAGAACATCGCCAAGGGTCGCCTGAACAAGTTCCTCAAGGAGAGCTGCCTGCTTTCTCAGGAGTACATCTGGGACAAGAACATGACTGTTGCCCAGTACCTGCAGAGCGTAGACAAGGATCTCACTATCGTGGACATGAAGCGTTTCACTCTCAAGGCAGAGTAATTCTGTATTGCATAAGCTAAAAAGTGGATTGGCCATGGCGGCTAATCCGCTTTTTTTGTATAAATTTGTCACACAAGACAGCAATGAAGATATTTGGCATAGTTGGAAACTACGGTGAGCATATCGCAGAGATGGATGGTGGAATCCTTCCTGCCGATGCACTCCGGTCACAGTCCTGCAGGTCTGGGACGCAACTGGATGGTGATAGGTCCGTCCCTGTGTTCTTTACCAAGTGCGACAGTGCCCTTGTCAATCGTGGCAAGCCGTTCTTCATCCCCGACTTTACGGAGCAGTGCGAGTACGAGACAGAGCTTGTTGTACGCATCTCGCGCATGGGACGTTCCATAAGCGAGCGCTTTGCCTACAGATACTATGACGCGGTCACGGTGGGCATAGATTTCACGGCACGCGACATACAGCGCAGGATGTGCTCGCAGGGTCTGCCATGGGATTTGGCAAAGGGCTTCGACGGCAGTGCCGTGGTCGGAGAGTGGCGGACTTTTGACCAGCTGGACAACCGCAGTCCGCAGGAGATGGACAGTATATCCTGCCTGTTGAAGGCAGGAATGGAGTTTCACCTCGACATAAATGGCAAGACGGTGCAGACGGGACTCAGCAGCCGTATGATACATAGCGTGGACCGCATTGTCAGCTACATCAGCAGTTTCGTGACTGTCAAGACCGGAGACCTTATCTATACAGGGACGCCGGCAGGTGTGGGCCCCGTGCACATAGACGACCACCTCGTCGGCTATCTTGACGGCGAGAAGGTACTGGAGTTCAACGTAAAATAAATCGGCACCGCCGTACGTTATAGATATAATGAGGAATCTGATACGATATTGCCTGTTGGCCGTCGCCGTTTTTATGGCGGCAGCGGTGGAGGCGCAGCAGCGTATTACTTATCTCGACTGGAATATCATAGCGGCGGATACGCTTGCACCTGTCTATGGCGAGGTGGTCCCGCTCGAAAGCGACTACCGTCTGTGTGACTACCACGTTGCGGTCGAATATCCTGTGTGGGGGAGCCTTACCCCTGGGGAAATGACGCTTGCCAGGAAGTATGCCTCGCTTGTTTCGGACACTCTCGACATCGAGCAGTATGTAACCGTGAGCCGTGGCAGGGGGATGCTAAACTACAGTTTTGTGCCCATAGTCAGGAAGAACGGACGCTACCGCAAGCTGCTGAGTGCCAAGATATCCATAATACCTGTTCCCAGGGTTAGCGAGGCCAGGGCCAGGTCTGTGCTCAGGGCCGGGGCGGCAGTAAGGCGGTATGCCGACCATTCGGTGCTGGCACAGGGCACATGGCGAGCCATACATATCACCAGCGACGGTATGTACCGCATGACACCGTCGTTCCTGTCCTCTATGGGATTCAAGGATCCTGGCAAGGTTCACCTGTACGGGTACGGAGGACATCAGCAGGACGAAGTGTTCGATATGGACAGCGACTATGATGACCTTGAGGAGGTTCCGCTCTATGTGGCCCCCGACGGCAGTCTGCTGTTCTGGGGAAACGGCTTGGTACACTGGCAGGGTACCAGGCGTATATTCAATTCGTACGCACGTCAGGCGACATATTTCCTCACGGAGGGGGAGGTGCGCCGGGACATCGTCACCGAGGAGCAGTACACAGGGCCGGTCTCCAATACCATACAGTCGTGCCTTGCGCACAGGCTGTACGAGGTAGACGACTTCGCATGGTTCCGTGGCGGGCGCAATCTGTACGATGCCAGCCTGTTCAGCGGATATTCTTCGCGCACATATACTCTCAAGGATGTCAACAGCCTGGGTAACGAGAAGGTTTCCGTATCCTTTACGGCAAGCAAGGTTACTACTCCCCTTGCCGTTTATCTCAACGACAGTCTTCTTGGCAGGCGTACCATATATGCCCCAGGCTCGTTCGAGGCTTTCTCTACGGTCAATATGTCTAACGTAGGAGCGTCGGGATATTCGAAGGGCAGGAAGGACTGGACCTTCAGGCTCGTAACCGGCAGCCAGGACTATAACAGCAGCCAGATTACCGGACGTCTGGACTACATATCACTCAGCTATACCGCACCGTTGGAACTGGCTGACGGCTATGTACGCTTTGGCGGAGGATATTCTGGTACGGGAAGAGGTACCGGTTCGGCGTCAAATGTCACGGAAACATATACAGGAGCTACGACGTTCAGCAACATTACCGCCGCAGAGGGGACTGACGTCAAGGTAATGCGTCTCGGCAGGAGGGGCAGGGGAGCCACGCTCGTGCAGACCGTAGGGACGGGTGGCACGGTGCAGTTCTCTGTACAGGATGGTACGGACGATTTCGTCGCCTTTGACCCGTCGTACCAGTTCCCGCAGCCTGTGGCCGGGGCCCATATAGACAATCAGGACCTGCATGCCTCTGAGGATGTGGATATGGTCATCATAGTTCCTTCTGGTGGACAGCTTACGTCCCAGGCGCAGCGTCTGGCCGATGCGCATGCCGAGTATCAGGGATTGAAGTGCATGGTGGTGAGTGCCGACAAGATATACAACGAGTTCTCTTCGGGAACGCCCGATGCCTCTGCATACCGCCGTTTCATGAAGATGCTGTATGACAGGGGACTCTCCAGGGGTGCGGCACCCAGGTACCTGCTGCTGTTCGGTGACTGTGCATGGGACAACAGGATGAGAAGTGCCGACTGGCGCAGCTCGTCACCTGCCAACTACCTGCTATGTTGCCAGAGCGAGGAAAGCTCCAGCGACGAGTCTTCATATTGTTGGGAGGACTATTTCGGCCTGATGGACGATGGCGAGGGTGGACAGCCTACCAAGGATGTCTCGGACCTTGGCATAGGGCGCTTTCCTGTCACTACTGCGACACAGGCCCGTATCATGGTTGACAAGACAATCAGTCACATGGCCGGCACATACAACGGTGAATGGAAGAACCAGGTTCTCTTTGTCGGTGACGACGGTGACGACAACGAGCACATGAGACAGTCCGACGCCGTGGCCGGGACGTTTGCCAAGTCTGCACCGGACGTAGACGTGCGCAAGGTCATGCTGGACAGTTATGTACGTCGTAACGAGGGACTGTACTATACTTATCCGGAGGTTCACGACATCATCGGCAAGGCTGTCACGGATGGTGCGCTGATGATCAACTATACGGGACATGCCAGTACTTACCTGTTGAGCAACGAGCGTGTGGTACTGCTCGATGACGTCAGGACGTGGAAGTCCAACCGTCTGCCGCTGTGGTATACGGCTGCCTGCGATACCCAGCCTTTCGACTCTAAGGTGGAGAACCTGGGCGAGGAGGCGGTACTCAGCGAGGGAGGCGGTGCCGTGGCCTTCATTGGTACTACGCATACGGCATTCTCGAGGCAGAACTATTACCTGAACAATTTCTTCTGTCAGAACATTATGTCGACGGACGGCAACGGCAACCGTTATCTTCTGGGTGATGCTCTCCGTATGGCAAAGGGCAGTATGTCCATGCATTCCACCGACAGTTCGCGACCGTATAACAAGCTGCAGTACTGTCTGCTCGGAGACCCTGCACTGCTCATGGGCAATCCGCTCACCAAGGTCGTCCTGGACAGCATCAACGGCGAGGAGCTGACCGGTAGCCAGCAGTTGAAGGCCGGAGGCAGGGTTCGTATATCGGGACATGTAGAGGGCAGCGGTGGAGAAGTGGATACTCAGTTCACTGGCGTCCTGGCATTCCGCCTCTATGATAACATGGAGACGATAACTACACGGGGAAACAGTGGAAACGAGCCGTTCAGGTACAATACGTGGAACAAGGAGATTATCAACGGTACGGACAGCATCCGTGCCGGCAGGTTCAGCACCGGGTTCGTAATGCCTCGGGACATAAACTACAGCGACGAGAACGGCAGGCTGGTAATGTATGCCGTGACGTCCGACAATTCGCGCGAGGCCAATGGCAGCAGCGAGAACTTCCTGGTAGGCGGCACGTCGCACGAACTGGACACGGACACCATAGGCCCGTCAATGTATATATATCTGAACGAGAAGGATTTCAGCAATGGCGATGTGGTCAATTCCACGCCTCTGTTCGTAGCTGAGCTCAGTGACGAGGCTGGCATACAGAGCAGCGGCAATGGCTTGGGGCACGATCTCGAGCTTGTGGTTGACGGAATGGCGTCGCGTACGTACAACCTGAATTCGTACTTCACTCCCTCTACCGGCGACTATACCAAGGGAACGGTCTGCTTTGCGGACTTGGACGCGCTCGAGCCGGGAGCCCATACGCTTACGTTCCGTGCGTGGGACATGCTCAACAATACCAGTGTGCAGACATTGGATTTCGTCGTCGGCGAGAACCTGGAGCCGGATATACTGAATCTTGTGCTGGAGAATGACATACTGTCCGGCGGGACGGTATTCCGTATCGCATACAGCTATCCTGGCCTTATGTGCCATTTCAAGCTGGAGGTGTTCGCCATCAACGGCATGGTACAGTACCGGCACGAGTTTGATGCTTCAGACGGTCATGGCGTGGTGTCCGTCCCATGGTCTTGCTGCAACGGCAGAGGCACTCCGCTCAACAACGGAATATATGCGGTGCGTGTGACGGCATCGTACAATGGCGGCAAGACACATTCCAGACAAAAGAAATTTGTCTTGTGGCGCAATAATTAGGCAGGGTAATCAGTTATTATAGAAGATGAAGCGTTTATTTCTATATATCGTAGTCTGCTGCATGGCATGTGCTACGGCATCGGCACAGGGAACCGTAGCCCAGGGATTGTTCAATCCCGAGGTCTATGGTGTGACGTCATTGGCAATAGCTCCTGATGCCCGTGCAGGTTCGATGGGTGACATGGGTGTCGCTACGGATGCGGATGCCAACAGCCAGTACTGGAACTGTGCCAAGTATCCATGGAATGTGGCCCGGGCAGGTGTCAGTGCGTCATATACTCCATGGCTGCGCAAGATAGTCAGCGGAATCAACCTGGCCAATGTCTCCGGCTTTTACCGGATAGGCGAATATTCGGCAGTCAGTGCTTCGCTTCGCTATTTCGGCATAGGTGATGTAGGTGTGGCGGACGGAAACGGCAATGTGACGGACGACGGCTTTACGTTCAGGCCCTACGAGCTGGCTATAGACGTGGCATATAGCCGTATGCTCACCCGCACGTTCTCTATGGGTGTTGCGCTACGTTTCATCCTGAGCAACATGAACTATTCGGCCGAGGCGACTTCAGGCAAGGCTTTTGCTGCGGATATTACTATGTATCGCCAGGGTTACTTTATGATAGGCTCGCGCGAGTGCAGTATGTCGTGGGGTCTGTCTATCAATAACCTCGGCAGCAAGATTAACATGAATGCGGGTCAGGACAATCGTGCCGACTTCCTGCCCTCAACCCTTCGCCTTGGTCTCAACATGACGGTTCCTTTCAACCAGTACAACAGGCTGAGCTTCGGAGTGGAGGCATACAAGATTTGTGTGCCGACGAGGCCTGTGAAAAAGGAGGGCGAGTCCGAGGAAGACTATAACATAAGACTCAACGAGGAGTACTATTCGGTAAGTTCGATAGGCGGCTTCTTCAAGAGCTTCGGTGACGCTCCAGGCGGTTTTGGCGAGGAGTTCAAGGAGATACGCTGGTCTTTCGGAGCCGAGTATAACTACAACGACCGTTTCATGTTGCGTACGGGTTATCATTACGAGGCTCCTACAAAGGGTAACCGTCAGTACTTTACCGTGGGCGGCGGTTTCCACATGAGTGTGTTTACTGTAGACGCGGCATATTGTATCGCGACGAATCCTGGTAACCCTCTGGACCAGACGATGCGTTTCACGCTGGGATTTGATCTGGACGGCATGAAGGACCTGTTCAGCCGCAAACGTCGTTGAATGCTTTTCCTGGCATTGTCCTGCTACGATGAAAAGGAAGGTTTCCATTGTAACATATCTGTTTGTGACGGCAGTGTCGTTATGTGCCGTACTGGCGTCGTGCGACAGCAGACAGGACGATAATGTCCCGGCTTTTGCCATCGTACGTCAGAGCCGTGTGCACCTTGCTGCCGGAGAGTACGATGCTGCGAGGGATTCGGTCCTGGTGATGCGCAGGAAATTTCCTGCGGCTGTCATGGCTCGCTATGCAGGGCTTCTGCTGCTTGACAGTATAGAGCTGGCTGCTGCACAGGACAGCCTTGATGCTGCGCCTGCACATGACAGGGAGCGGCTTGAGCTCAAGTGTCGTTTCTTCCGGCGTAAGTTGCAGGAGGATTTGAAAAAGGATATTGGCAGGAAATGAGGAATCTCGGCAATCAGGATCTTTCGAGGCTTCTGGACAAGTCCATATTCCATGAAATCGGGGAACTGGCCGATGAAATGGGTGTGGAATGCTATGTGGTCGGCGGGTATGTGAGGGACTTGTTTCTGGAACGTCCGTCCGTGGACATTGATTGTGTGGTGGTAAGGCCCACGCTTGCTCCCGGATGTGGTGCCGACAAGTCGGCGGAACATCCCGGGATTGCTCTTGCAAGGCGTCTGGGCAGCAAGTTGGGCAGGGGAGCCAATGTGTCGGTATTCAGGAATTTCGGGACTGCGCAGGTCAAATGGAGGGGGCAGGAAATCGAATTCGTGGGTGCGCGGCGCGAGAGCTATCAGCGCGACAGCCGCAAGCCTGTGGTCGAGGACGGAACACTTGCCGACGACCTTGACCGCAGGGACTTCACCATCAACGCTTTGGCAGTATGTCTTAACAAGGAGCACTTCGGCGAGCTGACGGACCGTTTCGACGGTCTCCTGGACATGCAGGACGGACTGATAGCGACGCCTCTGGACCCGGATGTCACGTTCAGCGACGATCCGCTGAGGATGATGCGTTGCATCAGGTTTGCGACTCAGCTGAGGTTTCAGATAGAGGACGAGACGCAGGAGGCTTTGTGCCGCAATGCAGGGCGTATTGAGATTATATCGCAGGAAAGGATTATAGACGAGCTGAACAAGATTATGATGTCGCCTGTGCCCAGCATAGGCTTCATCGAGTTGGAGCGCTGTGGATTGCTTGAGATAATCTTGCCCGAGTTGGCTGCAATGCGTGGAGTGGAGTCGAGGAACGAACGTACGCACAAGGATAACTTCTACCATACTCTGGAGGTGTTGGACAATACTGCGCGCAAGTCTGACAACCTGTGGCTCAGGTGGGCTGCCTTGCTTCATGATATCGGGAAGCCTAAGAGCAAGCGTTGGAATCCTTCCGTGGGATGGACGTTCCACAATCACAATTTCATAGGCATGAAGATGGTACGGCCGTTGTTCCGCCGCATGAAGCTGCCTATGGACGAGCGTATGCACTATGTCGAGAAACTTGTGGCGATGCACATGCGTCCACAGGCCATCGCAGACGACGAGGTGACAGATTCTGCTGTACGACGTATGCTGTTCGAGGCAGGCGAGGATATCGACGACCTGATGATTCTGTGCGAGGCCGACATCACCAGCAGGAATGTGCAGAAGAAGCAGCGATTCCTGGACAACTTCCGTCTTGTGCGTGAGAAGATTGTCGACCTGCAGGCGCGTGACAATTACCGGACGTGGCGTAATCCTGTTTCCGGCGAGGAGATTATGGAGACTTTCGGCCTGGGTCCGTGTCGCGAGGTGGGTCTGCTGAAGCAGGCGGTAAAGGATGCTATATGGGAGTCTAAAATCGCAGGGGACCATGATTCGGCATTCGAATACTTGCTGGCCGAGGCGGCTCGGATGGACTTGTATCCTGTGACAGGGACCGCCAGGAAGGACTGATGAGTTAATTGTCTCTGTCTGCTGGTCTGTGATATGGCTGTTGCCTAAGTAACTTTGCTCCCGGCATGAAAAAAGAATGGTGTTCTTTTTGTCCTGCTATCGTTTTTTTCGTACATTTGCACCATAAAAATCAATATTCCTTAGGTATGGGTGGTTTTTTTGGTACGGTAGGTCTGAAACCTTGTGTTAATGATTTGTTCTATGGAACGGACTATCAGTCGCATCTTGGGACCCGCCGCGCCGGCATGGCGACTTTTGACAGGCAAAATGGTTTCAAGCGCAGTATCCATAATCTGGACAATACCTATTTCAGGACCAAGTTTGAACCGGAGTTGGACGACTTCGTTGGCAACAGCGGCATAGGTGTGATTTCCGATACGGACGCGCAGCCTTTGTTGATGAACAGTCATCTGGGGCGTTTTGCCCTGGTCACCGTGGCCAAGATAAACAATATCGAGCAGTTGGCACAGCGGCTTCTGGCCGAGGGCAAGGTACTGAGTGAGTTCTCGTCGGGCAGGATAAATCCGACCGAGGTCATCGGGCTTCTTATCACGACTGGCAAGGACTACGTGGAGGGAATAGAGAATGTCTACAAGGCTGTGGACGGCTCATGCTCCATGCTGATTCTGACAGAGGACGGGATTATCGGTGCAAGGGACTTCTGGGGTCGTACTCCGATAGTTGTCGGCAAGAAGGATGGTGCAATGGCTTTTGCAAGCGAGAGTACAGCCTTCCCCAATCTTGAGTATGAGATTCTCCACTATGTGGGTCCTGGCGAGATTGTCAAGATACAGCACGATGGGATGCAGATTCTGCGCAACCGTGAGAAAAAGATGCAGATATGCTCGTTCCTGTGGGTTTACTATGGGTTTCCTACCAGTAACTTCGAGGGGGTAAATACAGAGGAGATGCGCAACACGTGCGGTCGTGAGTTGGGGGCCGAGGATATTGATACAGAGGTGGATTTTGCCAGTGGAGTGCCGGACAGCGGTATAGGAATGGCCGTGGGCTATGCCGAGGGACGCAAGGTTCCGTATCGTCGCGCGATATCCAAATATACGCCCACGTGGCCGCGCAGTTTCATGCCGGCTCGCCAGGAGATGCGCAATCTGGTGGCTAAGATGAAACTTATTGCCAACAGGCAATTGCTGGAGGGTAAGAGGATTGTCTTTTGTGACGATTCGATAGTGCGTGGCACTCAACTGCGGGACAATACTCAGGTATTGCATGAGCTTGGCGCAAAGAAGGTTCACATGCGCATTGCATGTCCTCCGTTGCTGTATGCTTGCCGGTTTGTCAATTTTTCTGCCAGCAAGAACGAGCTGGAACTGATCACGCGACAGGTCATCAGGGACCTGGAGGGTGATATGGACAAAAACGTAGAGGCGTATGCCAGGACCGGCTCGCCCGAGTATTGTCGCATGGTGGACGAGATTGCCAGGCGTTTGCATCTTGATTCACTCAAGTTTGCCAAGATAGAGACTATTGTAAAGGCAATAGGACTGCCCAAGGAGATGATTTGTACGCACTGCTTTGACGGCAGCAGCTTTCATACGCTGAAGGACAGTTGAGCGGCAGCGGTATGGATGTAACTTAAATATTAAATTAAACTTTACATAATAAACCCCGAAAGTCAGACAAA
>DFKL01000085.1:0-5241 GCA_002373535.1 Prevotellaceae bacterium UBA3646
GCACATCGGCACGATAGCGCTTCTTGCTGTCGCGGTTATCGATAAGCGGATCGTTGAATGCGTCCACGTGACCGCTGGCTTTCCAAGTAGTCGGGTGCATGAAAATCGCAGCGTCTATACCTACGATATTGTCGTGCAGCAATACCATTGACTGCCACCAGTACTGCTTTATGTTGTTCTTCAGTTCGACGCCGTTCTGCCCATAGTCGTAGACAGCGCCAAGGCCGTCATAGATATCACTTGAAGGAAAAACGAAGCCATACTCCTTGCAATGAGAGACGATTTTCCTGAAAACTTCTTCCTGTTGTGCCATATTGATTTCCTGATTTTTATTACCTTGTCCGTGTATATTTTACAATTGAGTGCATAAAAACTCAATTTGCCGACAAAGATAGCACTTTAGCATCGAATTACAACGGCATTTGCTAAATAAATAAGGTGAATCAAAAAAAATAGCACCATTTATTTTGAACGTACGGAAAAAAAGCATAACTTCGTCGATCGTAAACCATTTTGCGCAGAAATGAGACAGCTTAAAATCACAAAAAGCATCACCAGCCGTGACAGTCAGTCTTTGGACAAATACCTTCAGGAAATCGGCCGCGAACAGCTTCTTACAGTCGAGGAAGAGGTAGAACTCAGCCAACGTATACGTCGCGGAGACCGCCGTGCCTTGGATACGCTGGTGCGCAGCAACCTACGATTTGTCGTGTCGGTAGCCAAGCAATACCAGAATCAGGGACTCAGTCTTCCGGACCTCATCAACGAGGGAAATATGGGACTGATAAAAGCTGCAGAGAAATTCGATGAAACCCGTGGCTTTAAGTTTATCAGCTATGCAGTATGGTGGATCAGGCAGACAATACTTCAGGCTCTGGCCGAACAGAGCCGTATCGTGCGGTTGCCGCTGAACCAAGTCAGTGCCGTAAACAAGATAAGCAAGGCCATAACCAAATTCGAGCAGGAGAACGAGCGAAAGCCAAGCCCGGAGGAACTTGCAGAAATGGTAAACGAGTTGCCTGAGAAGATAAATGACAGCCTGCGTGCCAGCGGACGCCACGTCAGCGTGGACGCACCATTCATCGAAGGCGAGGACAACAGCCTGCTTGACGTCATGGAAAACACCGATGCCCCCAGCGCAGACAACACGCTGATATACGAGTCGCTGCAGAAAGAAATATCAAGGGCACTGGACATCCTCAACGAGAGGGAGCGCGACATCATTGAGATGAGTTTCGGCATTGCACAGCCACAGATGACCCTGGAAGAGATAGGAGACAATTTCGGACTGACACGAGAGCGTGTAAGACAGATACGCGAAAAGGCCATAAGAAAACTGCGTAATGCAAACAAGACAAGCCTGCTAAGGCAATATCTGGGATAGTCAGCGCCTGAAAACGGGAAACCGGACGGGCATGGAATTTCCAGAAACAGACTCTGCCGTAAGCTCGACAGCGCTGGACCACAAGGCAGCATCATATACTTCAACATCAAAGGACGGTTCTGAAAGACCGTCCTTTCTGTCTTTCAATACCTGATGCATAGTATCCACGACACGGCGATCCATTATGTAATTCATCAGATTTTCTGCACCACACGCGCGTCCCTGGTCAATCAGTTCACGATACTCGCGTGTAATAAATCCCTCGACATACTCCTGAGCCTCATCACCCGTAAGGCTGACATGAAAAGCTTTTTTGCCGTTTCCATCCAACACTACCGTTGGAACGGGGTATTTTTGCAAAAATCCCAAAGTTCCGCATACCGTCTGCATACGATTATACGGACGTGGCGTAGAGATATCGTAGTGCAACATCATCGACACACCTTGCCTGGTGCGTATAAGTGAAGTATTGGTATGATCACCAGGAATTGCAGAGGACACGGACACGAGGTAGTCCAGCGTATCGTCCTTGTCAAGCAACTGGCACATTGGTCCGAGGGCATGTGTAGGATACGGATTGCCTGCATGCCGACGCCCGTAACTGCGCATCCATCCCTCGGGAACAGTATGGGCATACGCCCCCTCGAGATGTTTGATTCTTCCAAGCATTCCCCGACGGACCATTTCACGCACCCCCAGATGCCATGTATCATAGCAACAGTTCTCCAGCATTATACAGTGCCGCTTAGTCCTGCATGCCACGTCTACCAGCCGATGACACTCAGCGACAGTCATTACGGCAGGCACCTCCAATGCCACATCCTTGCCACATTCCATCGCCATAGTAGCCATACGCAGGTGCCATTCCCACGGGGTACATATCCACACAAGATCTACATCGCCATCGCACACTACGTCACGCCAATCGGTATCCTTGTCACATTCATGTG
Source organism: Prevotellaceae bacterium UBA3646 (assembly GCA_002373535.1). Lineage (GTDB taxonomy): Bacteria > Bacteroidota > Bacteroidia > Bacteroidales > Bacteroidaceae > Physcousia. The sequence continues at coordinate 2,335 of DFKL01000085.1, forward strand.
TGACATTCACCGTAGGAATCTTCCTAAGCCTCTCCACCGTGGCCTTGCCACGCTGTCCCATGCCTATGATGGCTATATCTAACATACCACAAAGATACGTTTTCTTTTTTATTTGTGTTATTTGTCCCTCCATTTTTTTGTCATTCGGCCTGAAAATGCTAAATTTGCGTGCGCAAAATAAAAAAAATGTCTTTGTCCCCAAAACATGACTGACTGCTGAGAAACTTGTATTGTATGAGACATACGGGCAGACTTTTTTTCCTGGCATTACTATTGTCATGCTATGAACCTGGCATATTTGCCCAGTTTCAGGGTACTACATGGGAACAGCGCCTGGGGACTGGCAGGGACAGTGCCGAAGCCCGCAAACTGTACATAGAGCTTTTCAATGACTTCATCACTCCCAAGCGCGAATACAACGACAGCACATACATGATGTGGCGCAGGATGATGGACCGCGCGCCGTACCTGGACTACTATTTCTACAGTTCCGGCTGGATGGAATCCTTCCTGATACCTCTGATCCACAACCAAGGCGACCGTGCCGTACAACTGATGTACTTCCAGGATCTCATGGAAACAGAGGACAGGCTGATATGGGACAGGAAGAGGCTCAACTCCCTGCGAATGCTGACTAACCTGAAGAACGAGCAGAGCGAGGGCGACGCAATGGTAAACAAAGCACATTACTACTACAGCATAGGAAAACGATACTTCAGCGGAACACCTGCATACAATCCAGACTCTGCCTACCTGTACTACAGGAGAGCCTTTGAGAAGGTACGTGAGGCCGGTGACGTAAAAGGCAGTGAAATTATCGGTATCTACCTATGGGAGAACTTCGATACAAGCTACTCCCTGTTCAAGAGCAACCAGGAGAAATACCAAGAGCAGTTCCTGGAAGACTACCTGGACTGCATATCGTCCTGCGACAAGATGCTTATGCCTGCCTACGACGAACCTGACAGCGCCATACAACAACAGTTGCTCGGCAAATACTGGCACTACCGCGACACGATACAGAAAGTATTCAGGTCCAGTGGTGCAGCAGCCCCGGAACGCCTTGACGACTTCTACGGGAAACGCCTTGAAGCACACCGCAAGGATACCGCATACCTGAACAAGGCAATCCATCTGATGAGTGAAAACGGTGCGACCGATATCGAAGCCTACTTTGCCTACTGCGATGCAAGCAACATTCTGCAACCGACATACGAGAACTGCATAGGATGTGCCATATCATCCAGACGAGACGGAATGCATGATGAAATGGTCAGATATTTCCTACAGGCCAAGGATCTGGCCGACAACGACCTGCAAAAGGCCCTGGTGGCCTATCAGATTGGCCTAGCGACCAACATAGCACGGCCAAAGAACCCTGAGACAAACAAAAACTATGCAATAGGAACGCCAGAGTATATGCGGTGGCAAAAGTCTGCCCTGATGGCCGAGGCGAACCTGAAGCAGGTCCTGGAGCTCGAACCGGCACTGACTAAAAGCGGAAGCGTAGCCTTGCGACAAGTTCCTGCCCATGCCGCATACCAGATAGCCCTGGCAGAATACCGTATGAGTCAGTCAAGCCAGGACTGCGACGAAGCAATAAGATACGTGCGAATGGCTATGCAGAAACAGCCCACGCTGTACAACCGCAATGCCCAGGACATGATCACCAACATCACAAACTCCCGCAATGGTTACATACACAACGAGAACATACGCAGGCGCAACAACAACCAACAGGTAAACCAGCAGCGAAATGCCGAGTATAACGAATACCTGAGACGCAAGAAAGCCGAAGAGGAATTCTGGAACAAGAAAAGATGACTGGAAAGTTCTGCACATACACACTTACGGCCATCATACTCATGTTCGCCGTGACGCTTAAGGGTGGTGCCCAGACCGCTGATACCGACAAGCAGCGCAGCACGCTCACCGCAGAAGCAGAAGCATACTATGTGAGCCTGATTCCCAGGAAAGACACGACCTATACTGCCATGGCTCTAAGAGGGCACAAGAACAGCTTCATAAAACGCTGGAGCATCCATACCAACATGGTTGACTGGCTGCTGACCCTACCTAACATAGGATTGGAATTTGACCTGAGCGGAAACACACGCACACACTGGAGTATTGCCGTATCCGGCCGTATCAATCCCAAGACAAACCACTCGTTCTCACCCAAATTTGTATTCAACGTCAACAGCGTACGTGGCGAAGTGCGCAAATACTGGCGTACCGGCAAATACGGAAAGAAAGTCTACTACCACGACGAGTACGTAAAACTGGTGACAGACCGCAATAATCCTGCATACAACGGAGACTCACTGCGTGGAAGACTGTACAACTGGAGGCACAAGATGAGACGCAACGTATTCAGCGGACGAACGATCGAGAATCCCCGCAACTGGCGTGCATACTACCTGAGTGCATGGGTTGCATACAACCAATGGGCAATAAACATATCCGGAAGCGGCAATCAGGGACGCGGCGTGGCTGCCGGTGCCGGTTTCGGCTATAGCATACCACTGCTCCCACAGCGATTTCCGCGTGAAGGCAGTCTGGACCTTGACCTGGGAGTAAGCATCGGATGGATGGTTGCAAAATATGACAAATTCAAGTATGACGAATACTCCGGATGCTATGTCAAGATACCGGAAAGCAGTCATGAGAGCTGGAGTATCATCCCCTACCCTATAGTCCAAGACCTGCACATTGGTCTGGTATGGCGTTTCCGTAGTATCAAGAACAAGGTAGACCTGTCCCTGGTGGACGATTACGCAAAGAAAATTGACGATTTCAAGGAACGACAGCGTAACGAGGCATGGGTACGCGACAGCATACTGCTGCTTAACGGCAGGATCCGAGAGGAGCAGGAAAAACGCAAGGCACATGAGGCTGACAGCACGG
>DFKL01000085.1:5292-17268 GCA_002373535.1 Prevotellaceae bacterium UBA3646
CACGGCATACTGGGACTGGTATCACAAGCGTCGTCTCAACGCGGCCCGTATACTCAAACCAGACACGGTATTTACCGGCGACGACCAGATGATGGAGATGAAACTGCTGAAAGGAATACGCGACCCTAAGACGCTGAAAAAAGCGATGAACAGGAAAAAGGCCAAGAACAAAAAGAAATGAAGCGCATACTAACCATACTCCTGTTGTTTACGACTGTGGCAATACCGGCAATTGCGCAGTATGTGAACATACAGATATACACACAGGAGGAAGGCAAGGCACGTCTGCCAAAAAGCGGTGTGCAGATATGGACCTTCAACGGGCGGGCTGATGCAGAGCGGGCGCTGAAGAAATATCTGGAGGGAGGCAGTATAGGACGCGCCGATGGTGCCATTGACACAGACAGGACACACGGCCAGACACTACAGTTGCGAGGTTCGTACGGCGGCTACCTGATTATCGACGACGGATTTGAGTTCACAAAGGCAATACCATGCCAGGAACTGCTGCACACAGACGATAACGGACAGCAAGTCCTGACATACACTTTTGTGACAAAGGCACGCAAGAGCAAACTGGACGGTGTGACGAAGATGAAGGACGTGGACATAACCGGCAAGCGTACTGCACGCAAGGCCAAGGCCGGCAGTGCCTATGCATGCGGCCGTAAGCTGGCATACGACAAGATGATACTATTGGACCGTGACCAGACACGTACCAATGCCAGATGGGTGGTCAGCCCTTACCTTGTACTGCCTGAACAGGGCAACGATACAGTCTGTTTCCTGCCACCGGTAGTATACGACGGATTCGAATACCACCGCACCATGGAACGCCTTATGGGATTCAGCCGTAACGAGTATGACCACGACAAGAACGACAATCTGGGACGGTATGTCATTCCTTACCGCTACATGCAGACACGCAAGGATGATCAAGTCCATGTAGTAGGAGTATGGAATGACTACGACGAGAAGAAAAACTATCGCCTGCTCGGACACGTATGGTACGAGGACTACAACACCGTGTACCATGAGGATATAATCACCATCTGGGACGGTAAGCCCAAGCGTCCGCAACGCTATCTGGACTGGGGAGCAGCAATGGTAGACATTCCTATCGAAGCATCTCGCTATGCAAGGCGCGAGTTGCTGGAAATACAGAATTTCCGTGACCATCTGTCACTGGATTTCGAGAAAGGCAAGGCATCACTCAACATGCAGGACAGCACCACTGTAGAACAGCTGGAGGCTGTAATCAGGCGACTTCGTGCCATAACAGACAATCCCGAGAGCGACCTGCAGAGCGTGACCATTCGCGGCTACTCGTCTCCAGAGGGCACCGTGGCAACCAACCGACGACTGAGCCATGAACGTTCGGCATATCTCTCCCACCTGCTGTCGTCACGCATAGGCAACATGCCGCATCCGCAACTCAGGTTTGACAACAACGACAACATCGTGTCATGGGAAGAAGTGGCTCATGCCCTTGACAGCATAGGAACAAGCGAGACACGCGAGATAGCGGCATCACTGCGCAAAATTACAGGAAATTCGAAGAACATGGACGCACAATGGTCACAGATACGCAGTCAGAGCTGGTATCCGTATGTCGAGAAGAACATCCTGCCAGGACTTCGCCAAGTAATAATAGAGTATGCCGCAACGGAGGCACGAATCATTCCTCCCGACGAGACTTACCAGCGATATAAGAACGGTGAAAAGGGCTATGTTGACGGTTCGTCACTGATGCCATACCAAACATATCACCTGATGAACCTGCTGCATGACCACGGAGACTGGGAAGGACTGGAGAATATCGCATACAATGCGTACCACAGCGGTAACCTGGAAATGAAACAACTGGCATGGAGGCATACACGTGACATGAGCCAACCGGTCATCAGCGAGAACGGAGACACGACATACGCACTGAAACATAGTGAGGATTTCCTGCGCCCATACGAACTGGCTGCCTACTATCTGAGCAAGTGCCTGTTGCGCCGAGGCAAGGCAGATACCAAGATGTTGCTTCCTTATCTGGACGATTCGAATAACGGTCTTGAAAACCAGAAGAGAGACAATTCCGGCAATCTGCGCGAATGGTGGAACGATGTTGCAATTGCCGTAAACCAAACACGAATGTATTGCCTTGACAACGACTTTGAAAAAGCCACATATTGTGCAGCCAACCACCTGCCGGACGATGAGAGGTTTACGACATTCCGCATGATGCTCAGGGCAATGAACTGCGAATGGCATGACCCTGACGTACGCGATGCCGTCGCATCGACATCGCCGATGAATGCCGTTGCAATGTACATAGCACAGGACATGCCTGAGTACTACCTGAAGGCAGACTCGATACTGAAGAACGACACGACAATGTCCGAGAAAGACGCACGTGTGCAATACCTGCGTGCAATATGCCGATTCCATACAGAGTGTTCCACATGCGATGACGAGGATATCCGTCACTACTCGTCACAAAACGCATACGACCCTACTGCCGCATTGTACGGAGAAAAGTCTGCCGACTGGGCAGCACCAATGCTTGAGGCGTTCCGCCTGAATCCGGAAAATGTCGAATTTATCAAGACTGACGGATATTTCAACGATGCATACCGGGGGCTGGTCCTGTATTTCTGGAAACGAATACAGGACGGCATCCCAATGGACGATATATGTAAGGAATATGATGAGCTGGTTGCAAAATACAATTAAGACGACAATCCTGACGTGTGCTATGCTGACGGCATCCACATACGCGGATGCACAGAAACTGGCAATCAGAAACAATGCCCTTATGGATCTGGCCTGCATGCCCAACCTGTCGGTCGACATAGCTATTAGCAGGAAGACATCCATATCACTCGAGGGGTTCGGTTCGTGGACGCTGTATGGCCGTAAGTTCACCACCTACGGCATTATTCCAGAGTTCCGCTATTGGTTCAGCGGACGTACATTTACCAGATGGTTTATGGGAGTTGACATGATTCTTGCCGCATACAAGGTACAGTTCAGCGGCAAGGTATATGACGGAGAATGCTATGGCGGTGGCATAACCTTCGGCTATGACCTGAATCTCGGCAGACACTGGAGTCTGGACTTCCATGCCGGCGTAGCACCTGTATATTACAACCACCGACGCTCATACCAGGGAGACATACTGGACATCCCCACAGAATACAAGGATAACGGAATTGCCATTCTGCCACTGCAGGTAGGCATCAGTTTTGTATATATAATCAAATGAACGTAGCTCATATCATATCAAGAACCGGGCTTCTCCTGACAACTGCATTACTGATGCCGTACAACAACTGCGCACTGGCGCAGGTTACAGACAGTGGAACGGAGGATGAGAGGACTGCGTCACAACTATGGGTCGAATCCAGGACAGAGAAGGATACCGCCCGTACCGATATCGTTCGTTTCAACCCTGAAGAATTTCAGGTCCAGAAACTGTGGCGCAACCACGACAAGGACAGCCTTTTCCCACATAAATTCCGCCATCGCCTGTACTTTGGCGCATCTGCAGGCATCTACGCAATATCTGACCGTGTGTCAAGCAGCAGCCAGGCCGTATTCAACGCATTTGCCGGGTACAGGTTCAACCCTGTCCATTCACTGCGGCTTAACCTGAGCTACTCCAACCTGAACATACCTGACAACTTCCGTGGCGTGCGCTCTCCTGGAATAGGCCTGGACTACGTAGCCTCGCTCTCCAACCTGATTCAGGGCTACAACCCGGAGCGTGTCGCAGATATTGCGGCTGTCGTCGGATTCGGAGCAAGGTTCAACATATACAATGACGAAACGAGATTCTCCCCATATGCCAAGCTGGGACTGCACCTGGGCATACGTTTCAGCAACCAGTTGCGCCTGTTCATCGAACCATATGCTGGACTGACAAACCGTCAGGAAGAACTGTTCAAGCGTGAATGCCCGTCACACTTCAACATATACTACGGCTTCATGGCCGGAATACAGTATGACCTGGACCCAAGGCGCAACGGGGCGGAAACGGCCAACAAGAACTTCGGCAGCTGGTTCCTGGACTATTCGTACGGATGGCACCTGCCACTGGTCCAGGGAGCCGACATACACTGGAGCGGTGTGCAAAGCCAGTTGAGCATAGGCTGCTGGCTGACACCCGTCATCGGCCTGCGCCTCGGCGGAGTCGCACAGGAACACTGGCACAGCGTGACACGCATAGCCTACGCTTACGGCAAGGACCACGCCATATATCGCAGCCAGCACATGGCATCCATACGCGGCGAGCTGATGCTGAACATTCCTAACATGTTCAGGCAATGGCGCAAACAGGACCACTGGTTTGACTTCAACATCATGGGCGGAGCGTCCTACGGCTGGATAAGGCGTGACCATCTGATAAAATCTGAGCGCGTAAGCTGCTCGACATGGGCATATACGGCCGCTGCGCAGACTCTGTTCCGTGTAAGTCCAGATACATGGTTGTACCTTGAGCCTCGATTCGAGCGCAGCTACTTTGACTTACCCAACGGACATAACACCCCGGAGAACAGCATGACGCTGAGCATCGGCACTCGACTATACCGCTCTGACAAGCCTGCGCGTCGCATACAGCGCACCAACCTTACGCACCGTGACAGCACGTACCGATTCCGCCGCAATGTCTGGGTGGGAGCAAACGCAGGTATGATACGCGTACTACACGGTACAGACAACCGTCCTGCAGAAGGCGGAACGGGCTTCAGTCCATCGTTCGGTGCCGAAGCCGGATATGACCTGCATCCGCTCGCCTCGTTCCGCGGAACATTTTCGTACGGGATGACCAGGTTCGACATGGAAAGGTACAATATCCTGGACTTGCGCCTGTCCTATATGCTGAACCTGTCCAACGCATGGCAGGGCCAGACGCCAAAGAGGCGGTTTGACATATACTGGAACATTGGACCGGCCGTAACCTTTGTCTCGAAAGACAAATGGAACAGCAGCATAGCACTGTGGACAAGCCTGCAAGGAATACTGCGCGTCACGCCGAAATGGGACTTGTATGCAGAACCTATCCTGCAGTACAACCTGAAGAATGGGACAAATCCCGGCAACGGACAGGTAATCGACAAGCTGAAGACCGGCGTATTGATAGGTACACGATATCATTTCTGACAACGTGTACCATGTATTGATTTTCCTTCCTATAAAAAGGGCCTGAAATCAAATACCTACAGTCTGATATTCACAGGGAACCTGAGAGACTTGCCTGACTGGTACCTGACGTCCCTGTCGGGACCGCCTATGCGTGTATCCAGTACCTGTCCGTCACGATAGAATGTGAACTGAAAGGCAGTGCTGAGATGCAACTGTATAGGCAATACCATGCACGTAGCATAGTAAGTCCCGGCAGACTGTCCAGGCAACAGCGTAATATTGCGCCATGTTGCCATCTGGATATCGTCGGTATTCAGATATACAGCACTGACATTGTCGGGGAACACGAGTTCCTGCGCATCGGGACTGATGTACGGACCGTATTTGTAGATGCGCACCGGATCTACCACGCATACGCTGATGCTGTCATACCGCAGTGTGTCGGTCTCGCTGGTATTGTGAAGTACAGTCTCTACGGTAAGCCTCGTGCCGTAATGCCTGAGACTGAGCGCCACATTGTATCCATGCGTTATTTCGGTTGCTTCGCGCTCCGTCTCCGTACCAGAGCCGTCGGTATCCGTCACACTGCCACTGACAAGGCGCCATACAGGATTGCCCTCGGCAGGAATGCCATAGATTATATCGCTGTTGAGCTCGTCTGTCTCCTCGCGCTGATCCTTGAGCGGGTGCAACAAGGTTCCCTCATGACGTCGCAGCAGCCTACGCAAGGTCAGGTCTGCCTTGTACGGGGCATATACGACTACCGCCACTCCCAGCCGGTCAAACTGTTCGTCACCTGGCAGACGGAAAGCGGACCCGTCCTCGGGGACAATATTTCCGCGATATGCACGGCAAGGAACGTTCATGTACCCGTATCCATCAAGAGGCTTGTCGCAGAAAGCCGCGGCATAGTCGTCCTGAGAAGAGGCACGTACGATCTCGGCCCACACCTCAGGCCGGACGACAAACACACCGAGCCTGGTCCGTGAATCCAACGCCGTATTCTGCAAGTCCGGATCAGTGGCACGAGTCACTGTGGCTGAGGGATCCGCAAGCAGAAGTTCGGGACCTGTACCAGCCGCGACTACGGTGGATGTCACATCGCCGCCGTCACGCGACGACATGTCGATGTCTTCGGCACACGATATCAGGAGGAGCAGCGAAAGTGCCGGCAATATGATTCGATGAAACCGCATCTGTCTGCGTCTTGTCTGCCTAACAGTTCCAAACTACAACTCGAATGTCGGTCCCTGCTCGGTTTCCCACTCCCTGAGAGAGGCGCCCAATCCGACTTGCTTCGGGCCGTGAACGGTGATGACAACGTCATAGCTCTTGCCTTGTGCAAACATCTTGCCTCCGTTTGCCATGACAAGCGGAGTCTCGCTGACGAACAGTTCCTTGTCCCATACGACCTCGTCCTTCATCACCCACTGCTCCAGGTCCTGGTCATAATAGTCCCTGACCTGTATGGTCTTCTGTACAGGACGACTGAGGATAATCTGGATAAGATACCGGCTTGCGGGCGGAAGCATAATGCCATCACCGACAGACAGCGTATCGTTAAGCTGCTGCGGACATTTCTGCACGGCAACGGTATCTTTGTCCTCGTCCCATAGCACGAGATCCTTAGGGGTCGAAGGATCGTTAAGCAGCTTGTCTGCCGTAAGACCGAGGTTATCAAGGTCTGCCACGGTCATCCAAACCCTGCTGTTGACATTGCGCACGACAATCTTCTCGACTGTCATATCCTTGGCCTCACGAATATCGGAACCGCCCTCGACAGTAGTACCAGGTGTAACGAGGAAACGCATGCGGGTAAGCACATGCTCCAGTCTGACTACGGGATTGGTCGTGATGCTGATACTGTCCTGTTCGCGGAAATACTTGGCGCTGTAGGCATATTTCTTCTCCCACTCTGTCATTTCATCGGTAACAGTTGCACGTCCCCAAAGGACATCGGTGCGGCCATCTATTTCCACTGCTGCCTCAACCTTGTGGTTCTGTCCGCGTGAGTTCTTCCTGTGCCTGAGGTTTTCGGTATAGGGATAGTATGAGAAGAAGTCGTAGTTGTAGAACTGGGTAGTCGGATAGTATGCCACTGTATCCTTGTCCCACGTAATCTCGTATGCCTTGCCGCTCTTGGCTGTCACCTCGCGGGTAGTACGGGTGCTCTTGAGATTGTGGATAAGACAGAACATGTTGTTGGTTACGGCACTGTTGTCCTTGTCGGCATCAGGGTTTGCAAACGTGTTCTGGAACCAGTCCTGAATGTCAGCAACCGGGGTTGGGGTTGGATTGGAGCCCTGTACCTCGCGTGCCAGACAGAATACGCCCAGGTTGGGAATTGTCTCGACCACATCGTCGTTGTCACCGTAGATAGTGGCGCGCTTCATGCCACTCTTGCCCTTGACACTGACACTTGCGTACAACGAGGCCGGTCCGCCTGCCAAAGATATCTCGGTAAGTCCGGACGCCTCCCTTGCCGGGGCGATGTCACTCTCACTACAGCCTGCGAATGCCAGGGAGGCACATGCAATAGCGGCCATCAATCTGATCTTGTCCATAATATTCTGCTTGTTTGGTTTATTTTCGTATTTTCTTTGGTTAATATCCGGTTCACAACGGCTGCAGGTTAAGGGTATTGACGTGAAGCTCCCCGTCCTCGACCCATTCGTCCAAGAGTCCTCCAAGTCCGATCTTCTGCGGTCCGTACATGGTAAGAATAAGGGTGTAGTGATGCCCCCTGCGGAATCCCTTGCCGTCCATGCTGGCAATACGGATCGGATTGACTGGAAGCCGTTGTATCCTGCAGGTTCCGTCTTTGTCTATATCTGCCCAGCATCCTCCGATTGTGAGTATATACTCTTTCTGCGGAGGCAGGAGCAACGGACGGGCCGTAAGCGTATCCTGAACGCCGCTACGGCCGTTGAGATGATAGTATACGGACGACTCTCCTATCCACCCAGCTTCTGTCATCTGACGACGGACGGCATCGAAATCGACGTCCTTGTTGTAAAGTCTGGTCCACACGTTGGAGGACATCGGATTGCTGCGCAACAGACACTTGTGTTCACGCTGCGTGTCGTCGGGACGGAATACGTTTCCTGCGTCCAGGTCGGAGAGGTACGTGTCTCGCTCCCATGCATCGTTTGCTATGAGCAAGGTGCCGCCCTGTGCGGCAGTAAAGCCTATATTGTCGACTGCCATCATCTGATACAGGTACTTGTACTTTCCCTCGTCTGTATTGACCGGCTGTCCTATGACGCATACATCCATCTGACACAGCAGGTGCTGGACGTGCAGTATGGGATTAAGACCAGATAGTGCGGCTCTGTAGCTGTACAGGTAGCAGGCTGCATCGGTCTCCTTCATCTTGAGCATAGCGGCTGCCTCGGCAGACTGTGTCTCCGTCGGATAGGCAAATGCATGAATCAGGTCCTGCGAACCGTCGAGGAGAATATGCCTGGATAAAGTGTTGCCTGAGTACAGTGGCGATCCTACGACGGCATCGTCGGCATGGTACATGAAGAACTTGTACCTGGTATTGGGCTGTGTCTTCCTGTAGTAGCGCCAGGCATGGCTACCGTCAGGGGAGCAAAGCCACAAGTGGCCGAACTCGTCTACTATGTGTGCCTCATGATCGTCCAACAGGCAAAGGCTGTCGCGACTATAGTCGGCACCGCCTTCTATACCGTTGTAAGTAGAGAATGCATATACGCGCATGTCTGCATCCTTCCAGTGGACCGAATCCCTCGTCCATGGGCCGAAGGAGCCAACACCGCGTGTCACGACGGAATATAGAGGATCGGAGAGGGAAAGCTGGATCAGAACGCTGTCCAGATTCCTGTCGTTCGGCCGTACGGCTCCACCTTCGCCGCCATTGTCATACGACTCGGGATATGAGGGTGAGCAGCCACACAATGTGAACATTGCGGCAAGAATTACGGCTGATATGACTGAAACTCTATTCATCTTGCTAACATGATATCGTCAGTAGTCTATGTGTATTTCACTGGCGTCTATCCATCCGTCGAGGCCACCATCCAGACTGTTTTCTATGCGGGTGCGGGTTACCTTCATGGCATTGCCTATGGTGAGTGTTATCTCGCGACGGCTCTGTCGCGGCTCGCCCTTGTCGTTGTATACCAGGGATGGGGTCGCGGCAAGGATGTTGTATAGGTTGATCATTGCCGTAAGCACAGGGTGATGGATGCGTCCCTCGCTATCGACGTAGCTTGCGAAGACATCGACTTGCATGATGCCGGGGCCAGTGATGGCTCCTGACCTGATATTGCGTACCAGTCCGGGGACATGGAACGTGTGGCGGGCATTAAGCCGCGTCCCGCTGCGTGTAAGGGTTTCGGGACAGAATGGAACCTTGTAGGTAGTGTCGATATTGACGACCTGACTGGACAGGTGTACGCTGTGTCCGGCTCCGGACATGATACACTTGACGCTGTCTATTCTGACATCTATCTCGTCCATGTCGAAGACGACGGTGACTGCCTGGGTAACGGGGTGCATGCGGAACTTGCAGTCATAGAACGTACCTCGTATGGTGTCGGCCAGATTGGTCTGCAACGGAATGCTGACATGGCAGGATGCAGTAAAGATCGACGATGAATCGGCTCCCAAAAGGTATGTGCTGTACGGGTTGCGGTCGCGTATGCCGGTGTATGCACCGCGATATCTGTCATCGTAAAGATTGGGCGTAGTCTGGTAGCGCACCTCCATGTCCGCAGTCTCCATAGTCCAGTTGCTGAGGAAATCATTCCTCTCGAACGCACTGAGGTCGCCAAGATGGGTATAGGCGGTAAAGTCATAGTCGCCGCCTACAAAAGTCGTGTCACGCGTAACTACACCGGTAGGCAGTGAACGGTATGCCTTCTGACGCTTTATGGGACGAATCCACACCATGCCCACCTCGTCGGGAATGTCGGTCTGACCGGCGTCCCACTGAAACGAATAGCGCACCATGGCACGGTGACTGTGAGTCAATACCGGGACGCCATTTTCATTAAGTTCCCAGCCAAGGACGTCGCAATATTCTACATCGGGACTACACGAAACAAGTGCTGCCATAGTCAAGAGAGGCAGCACCACACATATCGGACGGACACTCCGTCCCAACAATCCCAAAGCAGTGTCTATCACACCAATAAGCCTAATATTTCCGCGACAAATATAGCAAAATATTGAGGAAACCTGCCTAAAAACCGACATTTATTTCGGTAAAACGCCTACTCGCGATGATTTTTCCGGATATAATCCCACACATCGGGGTGCAGACCCTGCCCCTGATAATCAGGATCGTGAGCAATCCGGTCACGTATCCACGTGCTGCTCATGTCGATCAAACGGACACTTTTGCCCGGTATGGGCTGCAAGGTTCCGTCCACCACCTGCATCAGCGGAGCCTCTGTTTCCGCACCAGCAGTCAAATAGGAAGAACCGGAAGGCGCGTTGCGAGGAATAACCACTACCCTGTACCGCGCCAATATATCCTGCCAGCGATACCAGTCACGGAAACAGTCCCAGTTGTCCTGGCCTATAATGAGGACAAACTCGCGTCCGGGATAACTTGCGCTGAGAGTGTCAAGGGTGGTAATCATATAGCTGGGACGAGGAAGGGAGAACTCGACATCAGAGACCTGAACCTCATCAATACCTGCAAGCGCAATGCCGGCAAGACGAAGACGAAGGTCATCGTCCCACAGTCCATCGTGCTTCAACGGATTGCGCGGACTGACGACAAGCCACGTCTGAGACACCACGCCGCAAGCCACCAGCTCACGCGCAAAAGCAACATGCCCCACGTGTATGGGACTGAAGCTGCCACCATATATGCCAGTGACTATCCTGTCGTTTATGTCTGACGCTGCGGGCATGACACTATCTGAAACGATCAATTTACTTTCAGGTATTTACAAACGGGCACAAAAGTACGATTTTATTATGACATACAGTACCGTAACGGGCATATATTTTTGCCTAAGTACCGGAAAGCGTATAAAACAGCACATCGGGGCGAGTGCTGCCACACGTCCCGACGTGAAAATGAGTAATATACTTGCCGGCAGGCCGATGCAAAAATCAGTCTATATTGATGAAGCCGTCGTCCTGCTGCTTCCAGACGTTGTAGTTGTATTCGTCGTTCGACTCATATTCGTTGAGATACGTATCGTCATAGTCGCCGTCAACGGCAAAACCTCTGTTCACGGGCTCAGTGCTGGCGGCCAGCATCCGGAAGGGTGATACTGCATAAACCCTGGTAACGGGTGTCTTATAGTCCTTTCTCATATATCTTTTCCTTATCTTATGTTTTTCCTTACTTTTGGTTTATTGGTCTACGACGAGCTTCTTGCCGTCAGTGACGTATATGCCACGGGTGAGGCTTGTGCCCTGGGTGCCTACCTTGCGGCCGCCGAGGTCGTAGATGTCGCCGTCGCCAGACTGGGTGGCGGGAATGACCTGGATGTCGCCGATACCTGTGGAGCCGTCATAGTCCACAACGCCGTCAACGGACACCTTGGCCGAGGTGGGCTGGGCAAAGACGCTGCTGGTGAGTGTTATCCAACCACGGAAGCCCTTGAGGCGGGTGTCCTTGTTGATCTCGTACATCCTGTTGTTGCTATAGACGTATGCGCCCTTGGGGGCATAGAGGCCGGGGGTTGCCTGGCTACCGTTGTAGATGCCGTCGGTAACGGCAAAGGTGCTGTAGCCGGGTGTCTGAACGTAGGTGATGCTTGCCGTGCCGTCGTTCTCGCCATCGGTGACGGCTTCGGTGCCGTTCCACGAGGGGAGGGACTGGCTTGCGGACATTACGGCCGGGTCGAGGAT
>DFKL01000042.1 GCA_002373535.1 Prevotellaceae bacterium UBA3646
GGTTGTAGATATTATTAGAAAAGAAAAAGTATGATTTGATATTATTGTATCCCACCGGTTGCGGTGGGATTTTTTTGTTTTGGTTGTTTTTCGGGAATTATTGTGTACCTTTGTGGTGTGATGATGAAGAGAATCAGGTATGATATTCTGGACGGCCTGCGTGGGGTGGCTGCGATGATGGTGCTGCTGTATCATGTCTTTAACGACGCAAAGTGTTTTTACGTTGCGCCTGTATATGAATTGTTTCATGGTTTCCTGGGGGTGGATTTCTTTTTCATCCTGTCTGGCTTCGTCATGGGATATGCCTATGACGGAAGGTTGCGGGACGGGATGACCTTCGGCAGTTTTGCCAAGCGTAGGCTCATACGCCTGCACCCCATGGTGCTCATGGGAGTCTTGCTGGGTCTGGTGGCCTTTGTGATTCAGGGATGCGTCAAGTGGGACGGGGCACCTGTTTCTACCGACACGCTCACAATCGCCGTCCTGCTCGCACTACTTTTGATTCCGTCGCCCACGGATATTGATGTAAGGGGATTTACGGAGGCTTTCCCTCTGAACGGTCCCCACTGGTCTTTGTTCTTCGAATACATAGGCAGCGTACTCTACGGCCTGCTGCTCCACAGACTGCCCACCAGATGGATTGCAGCCTGGGTCGGATGCAGCATCGCCTCGCTCACGGCATTTGCCGTATTGCAGGCAGACGGCGGCATAGCATACGGCTGGTCTTCCCAACCTGTCAACCTGCTGGGCGGAGCCTTGAGGATGCTGTATGCCTACCCCATGGGACTGCTGATGGCGCGTATCTTTGCCTCGCGCAGCCCCCGCCCGCTCTGCGGCCATGTATTCCTGCCGTGCAGCCTGGCACTCATTTCGTTGCTGGCAATGCCTCTGCTGGGCGGCAAATCGGCAGAGACCGCATATCAACTGGGATGCATCACCATACTCTTTCCCATCATCGTATGGGTCGGAGCACGTGGCATGGCATGCGGATGGCGACAAAGGGTAGTGTCGTTTCTGGGACGTCTGTCCTATCCGCTGTATGCCGTGCATTTTCCTCTCATATACCTATACATCTCGTGGGTGGGACGTGACGGTCACCCGTACGAGGGTTACTGCCATCCCTGGACTGCAGCGGCAATGACCATTGCTTCGGCTATAGTCTTGGCGACTTTGTGCCTGCTGCTGTACGACGAGCCTCTGCGCAAACGGTTGGGAAGGAAATCCGGCTGATGATGGTTTTTCCTGCGGGGATCAGAACAGTTCTAACTGGAAGCTGACGGGATTGGGTGGTGTGGACTTTTGGCCATAGTAGACTTCCATGTTGCCGAATTGTTTGTCGGTGATTCCCAATATGCCGACTTTCCCGTAAGGGGGAAGAAAGGAGCGTATGCGCCTGGCGTGTACTGCCATGTTCTCGCGGCTGGCGCAGTGTCTGACATAGATGCTGAACTGGAACATGGTGAATCCGTCGTTGAGGAGTCTTTTCTTAAATTCGGTGTATGCCTTCCTGTCTTTTTTTGTTTCTGTAGGCAGATCAAAGAATACCAGTAACCACATTACTCTGTATTTGCTATATCTACTGAGGTTTCTGTCCATTATGTCAATTACATAGGGTGGGCTTTTTTTGGGGGGTATACCTGGAGGATACGTTGTCATTATTTTTATTTGGGTACCCTGACATTTGACTGGCCTGCGATTGGCCTGTAATTAACCTGTGATGTGTCTATATCTACCTGGTTTTAAGTGACATACTGACACTAAA
The DNA here is from genome assembly GCA_002373535.1 of Prevotellaceae bacterium UBA3646. Classification (GTDB taxonomy): domain Bacteria; phylum Bacteroidota; class Bacteroidia; order Bacteroidales; family Bacteroidaceae; genus Physcousia. The sequence goes on from DFKL01000042.1 coordinate 1,763, forward strand.
AGTGTTGTCTTTTCCAGACCTTTCAACATTGCGTGTAAAAATCTTTCACTACCTGAACGGATGCGATTCAATGTAGCTGCGGGCTTGGACGCCAGGGGTGTGACGTGGTGTGTAGTGGAGGGAGGGGGTCAGTCGTTGGAGTAGTCAGCAAGAAGCTTGCGGTAGACAGTGAGGATGGTGGATTTGCGGATGAAGCCTACGAACATGCCGTTGGTATCGACAACAGGGAGTGTCCAGGCGTGGGTGCGGTCGAAGGTCTTGACGACGGAGTCCATGCTGTCATGGGTACCGAGGAGGGCCTGGGGCTGTGCCATTAGCTGTGAGACGCGGAACTGTGCAAAGAGCTCGGGTCGGAAGACAAGGTGACGGATGTCATCGAGGTAGACGATGCCTACGAGTTGCATCTGGCGGTTGACGACGGGGAAGACGTGGTTCTTGCTGGTTGCTATCTGGCTGGCTACGTCGCCGAGGGTCATGTCGGGGTAGAGGACCCTGTCGTAGTGTTGTATGACGCTGTCTATGCTGATGAGGGTGAGTATGCTGCGGTCGGTATGGTGGGTGAGGAGTTGTCCGCGTTGTGCGAGTCGCATGGCATAGATGCTGTGGGGCTCGAAGACCTTGATTGTGAGGTATGCGCCGACGGCAACCATCATGAGGGGGAGGAAGAGGTTGTAGCCTCCGGTAAGCTCGGCGATGAGGAATATGCCGGTGAGGGGGGCGTGCATGACGCTGCTCATGAGGCCGCACATGCCGAGCATGGCGAAGTTGTTCTCGCTGACTTGGATGCCGAGGATGTCGTATGTGTTCCAAAGTCGTGCGAAGACGAAGCCTGCGATACAGCCGAGGAACAGGGAGGGGGCGAAGATTCCGCCGCATCCGCCGCCGCCGTTGGTGGCTGTGGAGGCGAAGACCTTGGTGAGGATGACGAGTGTGAGGTATATGAGGAGGCATTGTGAGTGACCGGCAAAGAGGGAGCCGTTCATGGCGGTGTTCCAGTCGGCTGGGCCTTGGCCGTTCATGAGGAGTTCGATGAGTTCGTATCCTTCGCCGTAGAGCGATGGGAACAGGAAGATGAGGAGGGCGAGCATGCTGGCTCCGAAGAGGTATTTGCGGTATTGGCCGCTGATGCCGTAGCGTGAGGTGCTGCCTATCTGGCGGAAACGGCCTTCGAGCCAGTTCATGGTGCGTGTGAAATAGAGGGCTACGAGGCCGCTGACGATGCCAAGGAGTATGTAGGCAGGGGTGAGGCTGACGATGGGGTCGTCGGTGGGTGTGAAGTGGAAGGTGGACTGGGTGCCGGTGACGGCGAAGGTGACGGCGGCGGCGGTGACACAACTGACAAGGAGTGGCAGCAGGGAAGACATGGTGAGGTCTATCATGAGGACCTCGAGGACAAAGACGAGACCTGCGATGGGAGCCTTGAAGATTCCGGCGACGGCTCCTGCTGCTCCGCAGCCGACGAGGAGCATCATCTGCTTGTCGCTGAGGCGGAAGAGGCGGCCGAGGTTGCTGCCTATGGCGCTGCCGGTGAGGACGATGGGGGCTTCTGCTCCTACGCTGCCGCCGAAGCCGATGGTGATGGCTGAGGCTACGACGGAGGTCCAGGTGTTGTGGAGTTTGATCTTGCTTTGCTTGCGGGCTATGGCGAAGAGTATCTTGGTGACGCCGTGGCTGATGTCGTCACGTACGATGTATTTGATGAAGAGGAGGGTGAGTAGTATGCCCACGGCGGGGAAGAGGAGGTACTGCCAGTTGGCGCCCATGTCGCTGAAGTTGTAGGTGAGCAGTGCCTTGATCTCATGTATTATCCATTTGAGGACGATGCCTGCGAAGGCAGCGGCTATGCCTACGACGAGGGATATGAGGAGGAGGAACCTTTCGTCGGTGAGGCGCTGGCGGTGGTGCCTGCGCCACCAGAGGAGTGCTGCTATGGCTTGGCGTATTGTCACCGGATGATCTTTATGCTGCTGTCCTGACTGAGCTTGATGATGCGCGACGGCTGGTGGGGAACGTGGTCACCGCGGCGGAAATTGCATACGTAGTCGGCCTGGGTGAGGATTTCCTGTGGAATATCGCGAAAGGTGCGGGAGGTGGGCATACCGCTGATATTGGCGCTGGTGCTGACGAGGGGACGCTGGAGGCGGTAGCAGATGTCATGGCTGAACTGGTCGCGTGTGACGCGGATGCCGAGACTGCCGTCTGAGGCTATGAGACTGGGAGCGACGCCTTCGGCTCCGTCGAGGATGATGGTGAGTGGCTGGTCGGCACAGTCGAACAGGTCCCATGCCACGTCGGGGACGTTGCGGAAATAGCGTTGTATGCGATTGGGGTTGTCTACGAGACAGAGCATGGACTTGCTGTCCTGGCGCTGCTTGATCTGATAGATGCGCTGCACGGCTTGCTCGTTGGTGGCGTCGCAGCCTATGCCCCATACGGTGTCTGTGGGATAGATGATGACACCTCCTTTCCTAAGGCAGTCTACTGCATTCTTTATGTCGATGTCGCAGTTCATTCAGAATTCACTGGTAAAATGGAAATTGATGTGTTCGAAGTCTTGCTGTGCCATACTGAGGACATATGCGCTGTCGGCGAGGAATACGTCGCGGCCTTCGCGGTCACGGGCCATATACTGGTACTTGCGCTTCTTGAAGTTGTCGAGTTCTTGCTGGTAGCCTGGCTGGCAGGATATCCAGCATGCCTTGTGCAGGTGTATGGGTTCCCAGCGGCAGCGGGCATTGTATTCGTTCTCCAGGCGGTACTGGATGACTTCGAACTGGAGTTGTCCGACGGTGCCTATTATTTTGCGTCCGTTGAACTGGTTTATGAAGAGTTGGGCCACGCCTTCATCCATAAGCTGGGAGATGCCTTTTTCGAGTTGCTTGGTCTTCATGGGATCGGCATTCTCGATGTACTTGAACATCTCGGGAGAGAAACTGGGGAGACCACGGAAATGGAGGTCTTCGCCTTCGGTGAGGGTGTCGCCTATCTTGAAGATGC
>DFKL01000082.1 GCA_002373535.1 Prevotellaceae bacterium UBA3646
ACTTCATCTTCTTCTCGCCGATATTCAATTTTGCCGATGCCAGTATCTCATGCGGTGTTGCGGCATTGTTCCTGTTCTGTCGTAAATACTATCTGAATACCACATCCTGATTGCTGAAACCTGAATATATTAGTCCGTGAGTCGTGTCCTCCTGATATTGCCACTTGTTGCCGTCTTGCTTGCATCCTGCCGTGACGGGAAGCCTGACGGAGTGCTGTCAGCCGAGGACATGGAAGATTTGCTGGTAGACTACCATTTGGCCGAGGCAATGGCAGAGCAGCAGGCCGGAGACCGTGAGGAGAATACTTACCTGATGGTCGAGGCTGTGCTGAGGAAGCACGATGTCACGCACCAGGAGCTTGATTCATCACTTGTATATTGGTGCCGTAATTCAGAGAAATTCAAGGATATATATCTGAACGTATATCAACGTCTTGACGCCATGGCGCAGGACCAGGGTGTTGAGCATCAGGAGAAAAATATGTATTCAGACCTCAAGACCGAGGGTGACACCGCCAATGTCTGGACGCTGAGACCGTATGCCGTGGTCCTGCCCAACGAGCTTGACAATATCTATTCGTTCACGCTTGATGCCGACACGACATATCATCCCGGAGACAATCTGATGTGGGCTTTCGAGTCTATGTTCCTTTCCTCCTATGGCGCCGACGAGGCGTATGCCCTTATGCAGGTCACGTATGACAATGACAGCATATCAGGCGTTTCGCAGTGTTTCAGGGGTAACGGACCTCACGAACTGCGTTTCGTCTGTCCGGAAAAATACTCCACACACAGGATAAAGAATATCTCCGGAAATATCTATCTGCCTGTTAGCAAGGATGGCTTTGCATGCCTTGCTCTCAGCAATTTCGTAATGGTACGATACCATAGACTGGCTGGTCCTGTCACGACGGACGATAGTGCAGACCTGTCCGATTCGGTTCTTGTTGCCAAGCCTTCCGGCAAACTGTCCGACGACAGCGCCAGCGTGCGTCTTGCCCCACATCAGATTCGCGGAGACAACGCCAAGCGTCGTACCATAGAAATTGTCAGGGAGAAGCCGATACGTGTAATACGCAGACGCAGATGAAGACTGGGTGGAACAGAATCCGTCTTGCCGACGGCAAAGTGTACGAAGGCCCCGTGGTAGTCGTGACAGACAGCGATGGCGTCATGCTGTCGTGGCATTTTTTACATGGCGAGGAGGCAATGGTGGAATGGCGTGGAGGCACCTGTTCCGTCAAATAATGTGACCGTTCGCGCGTGTACATTGTTTATTTACGTCTTTTTCTTGTTTTTCTCGTATATTTTGACTATTTTTGCACAGAAATGACGCCGAAAAAGCGCATGCCGATTTGTGTTGATAAAAACTAAATAGATTATATTAATGGAAGATCGTGAAAGAATTATCCCGGTTGATATCGAATCGGAGATGAAAAAGAGCTACATCGATTATTCGATGAGTGTGATTGTAGCTCGTGCATTGCCGGATGTGCGTGATGGCTTCAAGCCGGTTCACCGTCGTATCCTGTATGGAATGGAAGGACTGGGAAATACACATAACAAGCCTTATAAGAAGAGTGCCCGTATAGTAGGTGAGGTCTTAGGTAAGTACCATCCGCACGGTGACAGTTCCGTATATGGTGCCCTGGTACGTATGGCTCAGGAGTGGAATATGCGGTATACCTTGATTGACGGACAGGGTAATTTCGGTTCGGTTGACGGTGACGGTGCCGCTGCCATGCGTTATACCGAGGCTCGTCTCAGCCGTATGGGCGAGGAGATGATGCAGGATTTGGAAAAGGAAACGGTGGATATGACCAACAACTTTGACGATACCCTGCAGGAGCCGACGGTAATGCCGACACGTATTCCCAATCTCCTGGTCAACGGTGCCACCGGTATAGCGGTAGGTATGGCAACGAATATCCCGACTCATAATCTGGGTGAGGTCGTCGATGCCTGTGTCGCCTATGTCGACAATCCTGAGATGGACAGTGCGGCCCTGATGGACTATGTCAAGGGGCCGGACTTCCCGACAGGTGCCTATATCATGGGCCTTCAGGGGATAAAGGACGCCTATGAGACAGGACGTGGACGTATTGTCATGCGTGCGAAGGCTGATATTGAAGCAGGAGAACAGCATGACAAGATAGTCATTACGGAGATCCCGTATGGTGTTAACAAGGCACAGCTTATCGAATATATAGCAGATTTGGTCAAGGAGGGCAAGCTGGATGGCGTTAGCAATGCCAATGACGAGTCAGACCGTGAGGGGATGCGAATAGTCGTTGATGTCAAGCGCGATGCCAATGCCCGTGTCGTGCTGAACAAACTGTATAAGATGACACCTCTCCAGACCAGCTTCAGCGTCAATGCCATTGCCCTTGTCAAGGGCAGGCCTCGACTGCTGACGTTACGCGACTGCATCGGAAATTTTGTCGAGCACCGTCATGATGTCGTGATACGCCGTACAATCTTCGACAAGAAGAAGGCTGAGGAACGTGCCCATATCCTGGACGGTCTGATTATTGCCAGTGACAACATTGAAGAGGTAATAAAGATTATCCGCGCAAGCAAGACTCCGGCCGAGGCGCAGGGTAACCTGGAGCAGCGTTTCGGACTTGACGAGCTGCAGAGCAAGGCAATCGTAGACATGCGACTGGCTCAGCTGACCAACATGAGACAGCTGGACCTGCATAACGAATATGAAGAGTTGCAGAAGAAGATAGCATACTACAACGAGATCCTTACCAACGACGAGACTTGCCGTAAGGTCATCAAGGAAGAGCTGTTGGAGGTCAAGGCTCAGTATTCTGACGAGCGCAAGACAGTGATTATGCCAAGCGCCGAGGAATTCAATGCCGAAGACTTCTATGCAGACGACGAAGTCGTAGTTACCATCAGCCGCATGGGTTACATCAAGCGTACTCCTTTGGCTGAGTTCAAGGCTCAGGGACGCGGAGGTATTGGCTCGAAGGGTTCTGCTACCCGCGACAACGACTTCATAGAGCATATCTATACCGGTACGATGCATAACACGATGATGTTCTTTACCAGTCGTGGCCGTTGCTACTGGTTGCGTGTATATGATATTCCAGAGGGTACAAAGTCAACCAAGGGGCGTGCCATTCAGAACATACTGCAGATTGAGCCCGGTGACAGTATCGAAGCCTGTCTGCTTATACGCAAGCTCCAGGATGCAGAATTCTGCAAGAGTCACTACGTAGTATTTGCGACCAGGCAGGGAATGATCAAGAAGACTCGTCTTACGGAGTATAGCCGTCCGCGCGCAAATGGTGTAAACGCCATTAATATCCGTGAGGAGGACAGGGTTATTGCCGTCAATCTTACAAATGGTACAGATGAGATAGTGGTTGCAAACCGTAACGGCCGTGCCGTCCGCTTCAACGAAGACCAGGTTCGTGTCATGGGGCGCGTAAGTACAGGTGTACAAAGTATCATCCTGGACGCCGACGATCCGGAGGACGAGGTTATCGGAATGGCCGTCGTGAACGATCCGGAGAACGAGAACATCCTCGTAATGAGCGACAAGGGCTGGGGCAAATACACAAGTGTTGAAGCCTACAGGAAGACAAGTCGCCACGCCAAGGGTGTCAAGGCTATGAATCTTACGGATGAAAGTAAACTTATTACTCTTCAGGTTGTCAAAGAAGAGGATGACCTGATGATTATAAACAAGAGCGGCATAGCCATTCGCATGCACGTTGACGTTATCAAGGAAACCAAGAACCGTGCAACCCAGGGCACAAAGGTGATAGAACTAAAGAAACGGAATGACAGTATAAGTCATGTTTGTGTAGTTCCTCGCAGCGAGGATGAGGTTCATGACGAGCCCGCTCATGACGACGAGAATGACACACAGGATAATTCTGAAAATAAGGAATAGAAACAATAACCTTATACCGATAATTATGAAAAAGTTATTATGTTCCATTTTCATGCTTGTACTTGCTACCGGCATGATGGCTCAGACACCGGAAGAGAAGCTGGCAGCCAAGGCTGCAAAGAAAGAGGCTGCCGCAAGGCAAAAGGCTGCCAACCAATTGGTGTCGACCGTAATTGACCTTGATGCTCAGCTTCAGGCTTTGAATGCAGAAATACGTGCCGAGGAGGCTAAAGGAGAGTCCAGCAACGACAGGCTGATACTTGAGAATCATGAGAAGATTCATAAGCTCTGTGTCGAAGGTCTTGACAAGGCAAACGAGGCATTGGCTACCGGATTGGTTCCTGACAAGAAGAAATTTGACGTCTATCGTTCAATGGACGATATGTCTGTTATAATTATCAACAACCAGTTGCAGTTTTACCAGAACGAAAAAGACAAGTTTGACGTAAACGAGTTTGCTAAAGGCGTATATGGTATTTGTGAAGGTTGTCACGGTGAGATTACCTATGGTAATAGAAATGATGATATGCAGTTGATGTGTATCAAGAATGCCGAACTGAAGATGGCAAACTCCAACCTGTATCTTGCTTATCTGTGTCAGTTCTATATCATGGATAAGAACCTTGAACAGGCTTGTAAGGCTCTTGATGCATATATTGCATATCCGACTACATACCCCGAAGTCGCAGAGGCCGAAGGCGTCAAGAACCCCAAGGAACCTGTTGCCAAGCATGCGTTCAACGTGTACTATACGGCCGCAAACGAGAAGAACTTTGACATTATGTCCAAGTACTATGACCTTGCTTTGCAATATGATGATGAAGCAAGTCATAATTTTGTCGTGGGTTCGCGTGCACAGATACTGAAGCAGTCTGGCAAGACGGAAGAATGGATTGCCGAACTAAGAAGGATTATTGCCGACAATAGCAATAGTGATGCAGGAGAGAATGCCATGCAGCAGCTGATGTCCTACTACACTCAGAAAGAGGATGGTAAGAATGATGTCGATGCGTACACTCGTGAACTGATTGAGAAATACCCTGCCAACAAGACTGCAAACTATTGCCGTGGCTTTGCCATGTATAGCGTAAAGAACTATCAGGAGGCAATCAAGTATTTCCAGAAGTCTGCCGACATAGATCCCACATTTATAGATGCATTTTACAATTGTGGTTACTGCTGGTATGAACTTGGTCTCCAGAAGGCTCGTACTGTCTCAGGAAAGGGTATGAAGTCTCAGGCACAGGTCAATGCTGCCGAGGCAGAAGTAAAGAAGTATTTCAAGAATGCCCAGCCTTATTTTGAGAAGGTACGCGACGCGCAACCTGAAAATCCTGACCGTTGGGCACGTCCTTTGCAGATTATATATAGAAACACAGGTAATGCAGCAGCTGCAAAAGAGCTTGAACAATATACCAAATAAATGCGTAGATACGTCCTTGCTCTCATACTGATATTATTTGTTACGGGTCTTCATGCAGCCAGGAAGGTTACGGTGAAGACCCGTATCAAAGAGGCGTACACGGCGTTGAAGTCTTCCAGTGGTCAGGAAAAGATTGAAAAAATCTTGTTTGACAGCATTTCAAGACCAGGAGTAGACAATGCCTTGCGTGCTGAGGGATATTACGTATGTGCATTGCTTGAACAAAGCATAAACGAGGACCTTAATCAGAAAGCCTATCTGAAACAGAAACTTGATACGCTGCGTCTGTTCAAGTCAGTATATATGATGTACGACTATGTGCTTATGTGCGACTCCGTCGATTTTGCAAGACGGTATACAGACAAAGGTAGGAAGATCTTGGCGCGTCACCGTGCAAATCTTCTTGGTGGCGGCAAGTTTCTGTTGAAAGCAGAAAAGTGGGCAGACGCATATCGCTATTTTGATATGTACTTGTCAACGATGACGGACGAAGAGGATTCTGTCCGTGTCCGCCTGTCGTATTGGGCTACATTGTGTGCGATGAACGACAACAAGCCCTATGATGTCCTGAAATATGTCCGGACATCTATGGACAATGGCCGTAGTGAGGATTGTGCTGTCTTGATGGAATATATGTGTCGTGCCTATGCAGCTGTAGGTGACAGCTTGCATTGGATTGACAGTATCAAGGAGGGGGTGGGGAAATATCCGAGACATGACTATTTCTTCCTTAATCTTATGGATTGGTATATCCGTCATGACGAGTTGGACAGCGCCTCGACAGTAACCGATTCTCTAATTGCGGTTGATTCCAAAATTCCGAATTACTGGTTTGCCAAGAGCCTTATTGCCCTGAAAAGACAAAGATATACCGAATGTATAAACATGTGCGAGGAGTGTCTGAAACTTGCTCCGGACTATGCAGAGGCATGGTATAACAAGGGTATATCTTTGCTCAACATGACATTGAACGAAAAAAACAACCGCAGAGTAACGGAGTTGTACAGGCATGCAGAGAAACCAATGGAAATGGTGCGCAAGCTTCAGCCGCATGCCGTAGACCGATGGGGTAAGCCTCTTTATAGAATTTACCTGAAATTGAATCGTGGTGAGAAGTTTGAGGAGATAGACCGTCTTCTGACCGCTAACTAAACACCATACAAGACAATCAAGCAGACAATATATATTTTTTTTGTTGCAATAGTATCACTGATTTCCTTTGTCGCTTGTCGCGACCGTGATACGGCAGAGCCCGATGCGTTCAACCGTCGGGCATATAATTTACGGTATACGGATTGTAATCTTTCCAGACAGTACGCAATACGTGCATACAAGTTGAGCAATGACTATTCTGACGGTAAGGCTCAGGCTTTGAACCACCTTGCATTCGTGGCTTATCATGAGATGCGTTTTTCTGAAGCCCTGCATCTGCTTGACAGCGTATATAGTCTTACTAACAACCAGGTAGAGTTGTTGTGTTCGGATGTTATGCGAATGAAGGTGTCACAGCGTACAGGTGATTTCAGGATTTTTTACCGTGCATGGCATAGCGCTGAGAGTCGTACCAAAAGAATCTACCAGGAAATGTTGCATCTGACGCAAGATGCAGTGCAGAGACTGGTCTATGCTACAAACGAAATGCATATAATAGCCAGCACATACTATTTCTATAACCGTCAGGACTCCCTGTCGCGTTCTGAGATTAACCAAGTAGAGCCTATAGTGACGGCAGTACGTGATACAAGTGAATGGATTTCTTATCTGTATATGCTCGGTTCAGGCGGTCTCATAGCAGGAGACAGCATTTCCGTCGCTATCGAAGAGTTTGACAACCTGATGCATGCCTATACAGTCGCAAAGAAGACAGACAATCTGTATTTTATGGCAAATAGCATGCAGGCGCTTGCTCTTGCACTGGAGACTCCAAAACAACAATCGGTAGTTCGCGAACATCGTTCAGGTGCCTTGAATTATGTCGGTTCAATAGTAGAACGTGATACGTCCGATGTCATTTCGCATACCAGTTCTGTCTTTGACGATGATACTCCATTGGCTTTGATAAAAAGGTCAAGACATATTTTTCATGTCTATGGCGATATTTTCCAGGAAGCCAATGTATTACGGACAGAAAGCGAGTTGTTGTTCCGCAAGGGACGCTTCAACGAGTCTCTCTCCTTGCTTGACAGTGCATTGGTCTTGATAGATATCCAGCATGGACGTGATTCCCTGCGTGTCCCTTACTGGGAAGCCAGGATATACGAGCGTCTTTCATTAACGTGCAGTGCACTGAATGATTCAAGCCAGGCCTTGGTCTATAGGAATAAATATCTGGAATGTCTTGACATGATGCGTCAGGATCTTGAGGAAGGAGCACGCGCCGACGAGCTTGCGCAATACAACCTGCGGCTGTATCTGCGTCTCGGCCTTGTTGCGATTCTCTCTATAATAGTAATTGTTTCATTTTGGATATTGTTTCGTTATGTCAAGCGCAAAGGCAGGATCAGGGCAGATGAATTCATTGACAGACAGGAAGAACTCAGGGAAGAAATACGGGAACTGACCCAGAGGCTTGAGAAAGAGAAGCTCGCGCATATAGAACGTCGCTCCAAGGTGTCGCTTGCCGAGTCGGTCGTCCCATATATAAACAGGATGCTTCATAGCAACGACTCTCAATATGTAATAGAGCTGTCAGACAAAATAATTGAGCTGAACGACCTGCTTACCCGTTGGATTCAAGTAAGGCAAGGCCGCCTGTCCATGAATATATCGACTTTTTCGCTTCAGCCTATACTTGATACATTGGCAAAGAACAAACTGACATATCAGAAAAAGGGAATCGACTTTCAGGTTCCTGTGACGGATGTGCAGCTGAAGGGCGACAAGGTCCTTACTCTCTTCATGCTTAATACCTTGTGTGACAACGCACGCAAATATACTCCGGAAGGAGGCAAGGTATCCGTGGAAATCAAAGAGACAGAAACGTATGTCGAGCTTTCTGTCGTTGACAATGGATGTGGCTTAAGTGAGGAAGATGTTGATGCAATTAATAACAACAAGGTATTTGATGCAAAAAGTATCGGCACGGGTAACCAGAAGGGATTCGGTTTCGGATTGATGAACTGCAAGGGTATCATCGGACAGATGAAGAAGCTGTCATCCAGGTTTCAATGTTGTGAGTTCGGCGTCCAGAGCAAGCTTGGTACGGGCAGCAGGTTCTGGTTCCGTCTGCCCCGTGTCCTTGTCTTGGTATTGTGCTGTACAATCCAGATTGGAATGTATGCCAGGCAACTTTCCTCCAATGACAAGGAATATTTGCAGGAAAGGCGTGATTCCTTCAATGAATTGGCTGTCGATGCCCAAAACAGTCATCGTTGGGATTTATACCGCAAATATAATATCGAACATTTTAAGGTTCATCGGCGCTTGACTGCCGACCCTGACTTGCCCAAATATGCTGCAAGACTTCATACCCTTGAAAGTGAGGCGCGCTGGGCTTTGGTTTTAACATTGCTGCTTGTCGTTTCATCCTTGTTTGCCTTCATAGTTACAGTCAGGATTTCAAGGCGCAGACGCAAAGAGCTCTCGGGTTATGAGGAAATGATAGGAGAGCAGGAGGAACAGCTTAACAGGATAAGGTTTGAATTAGACCGCCTTTACGTACATAACCAGGTTCTTGACAATTGCCTCTCCACAATCAAGCATGAGACGATGTACTATCCTGCACGCATACGACAAATGGCATCTTCGGAAGGAATAAATCCTGAGGAACTTACCCAGTTGGAGAATTACTACAATGACATATATACGCTGTTGCTTGCACAGGCACAGCAACAGACGGCCTGGAGAATGTCACTTGACGGAAATGTGTATGTTGAGCTTGTCTCACGAATTGTCTCGTCAGTCAGGAATGTCGCCAATGTCCAAGGTGTCGGTTTCAAGGATGTGGTAATAAATAAGACTGAAAAGGATTTAGGCAAGACCAGGGAAATTCGTTTTACAGTTCAGGGAACAGACATTCCGGACAACCTGTTTATGCCGGACTGCGGAAATACAGACGCCTTGGTTGCCCGTGAAATATTGCGAATGCACGATGCCGCCTGCGGACATCCTGGTTTAAGACTATATGTTGAAAATAATGAAATAATTATAACATTATGGATAAATTCAAAGTTATTATCGTAGAAGACGTACAACTGGAGTTGAAGGGAACGGAACAGATTTTCAAGTCGGACATTCCTGAGGCGGATATTATCGGTACGGCTCAAAACGAATCCGAATTATGGAAACTTATGCGTCTCGATAAACCGGATCTGGTTCTTCTTGACTTGGGGCTGGGTGGCAGTACGACCGTAGGTGTCGATATTTGCCGTCAGCTTCGTGACAGATATACTGATTTGAAAATTCTGATCTTTACAGGGGAAATACAGAACGAACGTTTGTGGATAGAGGTTCTTTCTGCCGGCGCCGACGGTATAATACTGAAGACGGGAAACCTATTGCAACGCGACGATGTACAGTTGGTCATGAACGGCCGTCACCTTGTGTTCAACGAGCCTATATTAGAAAAAATCATGATTCGTTTTCGCAAGTCGGTGATGAGTGAGGTCCAGCAGAACGATGCCTTGATAGATTACGACATAGACGAGTATGATGAGCGTTACCTGCGTCATTTGGCTTTAGGATATACAAAGGAAATGATTGCAGGGCTGAAGGGAATGCCGTTCGGAGCAAAGTCATTGGAAAAGCGGCAGGCAGACCTTATTAACCGTCTCTTTTCAGGAAGCGAAAAGACAGGCGTCAATGCAACACGTCTGGTTACACGGGCTCTGCAACTGCACATACTCAACCTGGACAATCTAAAGGCAGACCTGGAGTAATTTATTTCGAACGTCTAATATTTGCAACAATAGACTGATGGACGACATTATCAGGGATATATGGCTCAGGGGCGCAGAAAGCATTGCAAGTGTATGGCTTGTGTATTGCATTATCTTTCTCTCTGCCGTAGGTAGCATCGTATATAGCCGTCTCTATGAGTTTAAGGATCGCGATGCCGTGCTTGCTGCCATATTGGTCGCATTGACGTTTATTGCCGGCATAGTGTTGACGGCAATTATCCCCACCAGCCCATTGCTTGGCGTAACCGGCACTCTGTTCCCCTCGCCATGGTCTCACGGACTGTTTCCCGTAATCTGTCTGCTTTTCATCACGGTCTCTGTAACATACGGACTGGTTTCTGGCACGGTTCATTCGTTGTCTGATGCCGTACATATAATCTGCTATGGCATATCACGCTGGTCATGGGTAATTATAGCAGTCATGATAGTAACATTTATTTTTTCTGTCATTCCTTCATGAACCTAAATGAGTTGAATCAGAGTCAGCGTGAAGCTGTCGTATATAAAGACGGTCCTTCCCTTGTAATTGCAGGAGCCGGTTCAGGCAAGACGCGCGTACTGACGTATAAGATAGCCTACCTGATAGAGTCTGGCTATAATCCATGGAACATACTTGCCCTTACGTTTACCAATAAGGCTGCAAAGGAGATGCGGGTCCGCATTGCCTCTCAGGTTGGAAACGATGTCGCATCATGTTTGTGGATGGGGACTTTCCACAGTGTCTTCTCACGCATTCTGCGGCAAGAATCCCAATATGTCGGTTTCTCTTCAGACTTTACCATATATGATGCACAGGACAGCAAATCACTGATAAAGAGTATAATCAAGGAGATGCAACTTGATGACAAGACGTACAGGCCTGGTAGTGTGGCCGGTCGTATCTCCAATGCCAAAAACCGCCTGATACTACCTGACGCGTATAGGTCAGACAGGCAGATATATGATTCAGACGTGCATTCCCAAATGCCGCTCATCGGTGAAATCTATCAGCGTTACTGGAACAGATGCCGCCAGTCAAACGTCATGGATTTTGACGACCTCTTGCTTTATACGTGGGTATTGTTTAGCAAAAATCAGGACTTGCTCAGGAAATACGAGGAAAAGTTCAGATTTGTCCTTGTTGATGAGTATCAGGATACAAACTATGCCCAGCATCAGATTATCTGGCTCTTGACGCAGCATAACAGGTGTGTCGCTGTAGTCGGTGACGATGCACAGAGCATCTACAGCTTCCGTGGAGCCAATATTGACAACATACTCCGTTTTCAGGAGTTGTACAAGGGAGCCAGGCTTTTCAAGCTCGAAGAAAACTACCGTAGTACGCAGACAATAGTACAGGCTGCAAACTCACTGATACATCATAACAGCAGACAGATTCATAAAGATGTATACTCCCGTAAGGATATGGGCGAGAAGATTTCGCTCCTGGAAACCTATTCGGATATTGACGAAGCAACTTCTGTTATACGATGCGTCCGTGAATTTCACAGGAACGAAAGGATACCATATTCGCAGATGGCAATCCTATACAGGACCAATGCACAGAGCCGTCCTTTTGAGGAAGCTATGCGAAAAAGCTCAATCCCATATATCATATTTGGCGGATTGAGTTTCTACCAACGTAAAGAGATAAAGGATGTCCTTGCCTATTTCAGGCTGTCTGTCAATCATCACGACGAAGAAGCATTGAAACGTATCATAAACTATCCGGCAAGGGGAATCGGACAAACTACGCTTGACAAGGTTTTCACAACGGCGGGCATACGTGGCGTATCACCGTGGGACATACTCAAGGATCCCGCGTCTATAGACGTTAATGCAGGAATCCGAAACAGAATAGCATCATTTACTTCACTGATAGAATCATTCGCCGACAACGTACATGAAACAGACGCCTATACTGTTGCATGTGACATTGTCAGGAGAAGTGGTATTCAGCTTGACATCAACAGCGGACATGACCCCGAAGATATTAGCAGGAAAGAGAACCTTCAGGAATTGCTTGACGGTATTGCAGCCTTTGTAGACGAACACAGGGAAAGCGGACAGGATGCCCTCCTGCATGATTATTTGCAGGAAGTCTCGTTGTTAAGCGATATCGACCAGGGAGATTCCGTCGGTGATGACCGCTTGACGCTTATGACCGTTCACTCTGCAAAAGGACTGGAATTTCGTGTGGTATTCGTCGTCGGCATGGAAGAAACATTGTTTCCAAGCCAAATGAGTTCTGACACTATGCGAGGCCTGGAGGAGGAACGCCGTCTGTTCTATGTCGCAATTACCCGGGCGCAGGAATATCTTCTGCTGTCAAACGCCAGAAGCCGTTTTCGTTTTGGCAAGACGGAAATTTGTAAGCCTTCACGCTTCCTGCGTGAGATAGATCCGCGTTTCATTCAGCGTGTAAATGGAAAGGGTAGGGGGCAGGTCTCCAATCCTGTTCAGAGCGGATTGGATGTCCGTAGGTTCAAGAAAATTGCACACACACCGCCTGCACCGGCATCTGCATCAGAACCTGCACATGTCTCCTCCATGCCATCCTCTGTGCAAAAATCATCGACGACAGAGTTGTGTGCAGGTACCCGCATTATGCACGAACGTTTTGGCTTTGGAACCGTAACAGCCGTGACAGGCCATGGTATGGATACAAAAGCAACAGTTGTCTTTGACAATGTCGGACAAAAACAACTGTTGCTACGTTTTGCTAAGTTCAGGGTAGTATAGAGTATGCTACCCTAAGCCTTTTCGCTGCTATGCCTTGTTCTTCAGCAGGTCTCGTATCTCTGTAAGAAGAACTTCCTCGTTGCTGGGCTTTGGTGCAGGTTCTGCAGCTGCGGCTTCTTCCTTCTTCTTGTTGAGACTGGCGATACCCTTTACCATCAGGAAGATGCAGAATGCAATAATCAGGAAGTTGACTACATCCTGAATGAACAGACCGTAGTTGAGGTATACTGCCTCTGAGACGGTTTCTTCACCGTTTACGACGGCTTCCTTCAGTGTTATTTTCAGACCGCTGAAATCAACTCCGCCGGTCAGTACGCCTATTGGCGGCATGATGATATTCTCGACGATAGATGTTACGATCTTGCCAAATGCACCGCCAATGATAACACCGATTGCCATGTCTACCACATTGCCTCTCATGGCAAAGTCCTTAAAATCCTTTAGTAATGTCGTTTTAGCCATATAATTGAAATTTTGAGTTAATAATTCATTCGTACTGCCTAAAATAATTATATTTGCGATTGCTAATTTAAAAAGATTTTTATAAATTTGCACAGAAAACAATGACAAAAGTATCCACACATATAAAAAATGCAATAATCTTGCTAATTTTGGCACTTATTGTGGTGGCTTGCAAGAGTAGTCATTATTGTAATTGCGGATAACAGACAAGAGATTACAAACAATATTCTAAACAATTAAACTATTAAACCAATGGCAACAAAAGTAGCTATTAACGGCTTCGGTCGTATCGGTCGCCTCGCCTTTCGTCAGATGTTCGAGGCTGAAG
>DFKL01000100.1 GCA_002373535.1 Prevotellaceae bacterium UBA3646
TCGCCAACGACCTGCCCATACAGGTAAACGACCGCTCAGTCGAGATGGAGCTCCTCTACATTGACGACCTGGTGGATGAGCTCATCCTCTCCCTCACTGGCCAAGGCCACCGTTGCGAGTTCGATGGAGTCGAGACAGTCCCTGCGGCCGACGGCCGATACTACTGCGTCCCCGTAACCCACAAGACGACCCTCGGCGAGATTGCCGATACCATACAGGAGTGCGCACTGGCGGCAGCCAACCATGACGGGATCAACATGATACCGCTCCCACAGGGGTCCCTCCGCTACAAGCTCATGTCCACCTACCTGTCGTACCTTCCCGGGAAAAAGGCCATATACGACCACAAGATGAACATCGACCGGCGTGGCTCGTTCACCGAACTGCTGCATTCCAAGGAGTGCGGACAGGTCAGCGTCAACATATCCAAGCCAGGCATCACCAAGGGCGAGCACTGGCACCACTCCAAGTTCGAGTACTTCACCGTAGTCTCCGGCCACGGACTCATCAGGCTACGCAACGAAGCGGCCCCCGAGGCCCCCATCCTCGAGTATGAGGTAAGCGGCGACAGGATACAGACCGTCATCATGCTGCCGGGCTACACCCACAACATCATAAACCTGTCTGACACGCAAGACCTGGTAACGGTAATGTACTGCAACGAGATCTTCGACCCTCAGAGACCGGATACGTTTTTTGATAAGGTGTAACAGTGTAACGGTTAACGGTTAAAGGTTAACGGTTAAAGACGATGTTTTCTTTCGAAAACTTGAGGGTTTATCAGCTTGCACGTCAACTGGTTAAGGATATATACCTCTTGCAGAATACTTTTCCAAAGAAAGAGCGTTACGCGTTGGGTGACCAGATACGCCAGGGCAACCCCATCACGCTGACGGAGTCCAGGATGACACGCTTCATCATGTCGCTGGAAGAGGCGGTGGCAAAGATAGCGGCACTCGAGTACATACGGAAGGAACTATCGGGCGAAGGAAACTTCGTGCAGTAAGGAGACATACAGCCAAAAGGATACTGCATCCTTCTTTTGCAACTTTTACAGGATGCAAGTCCCAGAGGCTGTTTAATAACGAAACAAGTACAAATGCCGGTTCGCGACAACAGGTATATCCCGGAAGAGGATAGGGACTTCTTCATACTGCTCAGGGCAGGACTCTGGCAGAAGGCAGAGGAACCCTTGAGTGACGCTCCAGACTGGGAATACATATATACCATCGCTTGCGAGCAGACAGTGCAAGGCATTGTGGCTGACGGGATTACGATTGTAAAGGCTGCATACGGCCAAGGACAATTCGACACTCCGTTCCCGACAGGAGAGCACTGGCAGGAGACCTATGACAAGTTCCTCTCGGCCGTTGCACAGATAGTCAGGAGAAACCATCAGATAAACCAAAAGCAGGCAGAGATTAACAGTCTGTTTGACGAGCAGTCTATAAGGTACTACGTAGTCAAAGGCCAGGAAGCTGCAAAGAACTATCCCAAACCGATGCTGCGGTGCTCCGGTGACATTGACTACCTGATGCCACTTGACCACCTCAGGCTTGCACAGAACCTACTTACGCCTTTGGCAACAAGCATAGAGCCATACGAGGAATACCTACAGCATCAGGGATTCATGCTCGGAGACATTGAGGTGGAACTGCATGGCGCATTGCACCCACGTCTGGGAAAACGAATAGACAAGGTATTGGACAGGTTGCAGGAAGAATTGTTCGACGGAACGGTCTCATACGACACGTTCAATGCAGTGTATGTACTGCTCCACTGCCTCCAGCACTTCCATTGGTCAGGTCTGGGAATCCGTCAGATACTTGACTGGACGATGCTGCTGGCCACATCCAGGGATATAGATCCTGCACGTGTACAGAAATCCATAAGCGATATGCATATCAAGCAGGAGTGGAGTAATTTCCTGTGCTTCTGTGTCAAATGGTTAGGAATGGATACGTCAATGATGTACGGTAGTATTCCTGGTTCAAAACATATTCGGCTCACATCGTACATCTGGAACAATGTGACAGAAATGGGTAATATGGGGCATAAGAGAAAAAATGTAGATCTTAGTCAGATGAATTACTTGTTTCGCCATTTTTTTCAGTGGAATAATTTCATTTATGACTATCTTGCTCATCATAGGGTGACACCTTATATTAGCAAGCACATGTTACATCGTGAGTTAAAGTTGTACTTTACTATACTTACTGGTGGAGATATAAAAAACGAATAATTGTAAAATATTTACATGAGACAATTCCAAGACTTACAGATAGCAGTAGCCGGAACCGGATATGTAGGCTTGTCAATAGCCACTCTTCTCAGCCAACATCATAAAGTGACAGCCGTTGACGTCATTCCCGAAAAGGTTGAGAAGATAAACAAACGAATTTCGCCGATACAGGACGAATATATCGAGAAATACTTTGCAGAAAAGTAAGCTACATCAACGAGCTGGATACATATGCAGAAGTCAAAGGGCTCAACTCTGCAGCCATCATAAATGGCATTGGGCTTGACCCGCGCATCGGCATACATTACAACAACCCGTCGTTCGGATATGGCGGCTACTGCCTCCCCAAGGATACAAAACAGCTGCTTGCCAACTATCAGGATGTCCCGCAGAACATGATGACTGCCATTGTTGAGAGCAATCGTACTAGAAAACAAAAATTCGCAATAATAGACACTCTTTAACAGAAGGGGTATCAAAATTACAGGAGCTTGGCTTCTGGCTAATGACTTGAAATAATATCTGATTGCACAGGTGGTCATAAAGTGATGCAGTTCGATACTGTCAGTCAGAACAAATAAGTAATTAAGAAATAATTTGTTATGTCAGTTTTTAAGGACAAAGTCCTCCTCATCACTGGAGGCACAGGTAGTTTTGGTAATGCAGTGTTGAATAGGTTCCTCAGAACCGATATTGGTG
>DFKL01000140.1 GCA_002373535.1 Prevotellaceae bacterium UBA3646
CAGTTGCCAAAACAAGATGACCAATTTCTCCTGTACCGAAAATGTTTTATCCGCAATGGTGTCGAAGAACAGTTTCTGATGAGTATCATTCCTAAATTTGAGAATACAGGATTCTATAGCAGATACAAATCGTTGCAGGGATTTCTCTGTCCTAAACTCAAAGGCACCAGTACTGCCTTCAGTATTACCGTATGTATCACTGATGTAATCAAGCATCACACTGTAGTTTGGAACACTACCCATGATGTTGACCCCAGAATCATATTTTCCGTTATTCTTCTTCGCCATGGATGCGCTTAATTCTTACTAGTTCTGTATAATCCACCTTTAAGGCTGCTGCAATTTTGCTTAGCATGTCCAAAGATGGCTGGGAAGAATTGGTACACCACTTGCTAACTGTGGCTGCATTGACACCAAGTTGTTCTGCAAGCCATTTGTTGGTGCGTTTCTTCTCTGCCAACATCACCTTAATCCGATTTAAATCTTTCTTCTCTTCCATGCGTATATGGTTTTTAGTGGCACTAAAATACAAATAATATTTCACATAGGCATCAATTATTTGTAAAATTAATAATTTATAATATCAAAAATTGAAATAATTTCATTTTTCAAGCCCTATTGTAGATTACACATGACAATAATTTCCTTATTTTGGAACTATTCGCCAAAATCACATCTGATTTCGCACAAACACCTTACTTTTGCCTGTGGTTTACAAAGGTTAAAAACGTTAAATCTTCATCTTTTTCGCTCTAGTCAGAATCCCCGTTGACACTTTTCTACCGTTTAAAGTGTATATTGTTGATATAAAACAACTTGTAAATACTGGCATTGCTCCGGCCTGACATCAGTCACAATTGACAGTGGCGTCACCAGCATTGGCAATGATGCATTCTTTGGATGCACCGGCCTGACATCATTGACTATTCCCAACAGCGTCACTAATATTTGCTATGGTGCCTTCTTTGGTTGTGCCTTGCAGACGATTATAAACCATTGTGATAATGATATACATGAATTTGCCTTTTCCGACAGGATTTATCTTCATACTCAACTATATGTCCCAGAGGGTACTGTATGGGATTACATATTCAACACAGGATGGGGAGAATTCCATCACATAAAGGAATTCGCGACCAGTGCCGACGATATCCGTAATGATGCCGTATATATGATAGCCGACAGAAGCGGGAGGAACTTCCCTGTATATGACAAGTCAGCAAAGACACTGAAGAAAGTTGCCTATACGCTGAACCTTGACGACAGCGACACAGGTGCTTGCTGGCAAGTGATACGGAACGGCAGCGACACATACCTGTATAACATAGGCGCAGGGATGTATGCAGCATACAATGCAGATGACGACCTTTCGCTCTCGATAGTGCCAACCGCTTTAGCCATTGATATGACGGAAGACGGAGCGACAATAAACGGCAAACCAGTTATGCTGGTGGCAAACAAGTCAGTAACACCCATAGACAATCCTACTGGCATAGACACCCTGCAGACAGACGAGGCAGAGGATTCCGCCACCCAGGCATCCTCACAGGACGACACAGCCATCTACGACCTTCATGGTCGCCGCCTGCATGAGAAGCCCGCACGCGGATTCTACATCCAGGGCGGCAAGAAGTACTTCGTGAAGTAAAAAACACGGCACATCCAGTGCCGTAACCCAACACACACAACGCCTGCCGGTAACTCTACCAGCAGGCGTTTTCATCTGTCCCCCCCACACAAACACTCAAATCTCTCCAAAAACTCTTTCTTCTCTGAGCTTTATAGTGGCTATAATTTG
Organism: Prevotellaceae bacterium UBA3646; assembly: GCA_002373535.1. Taxonomy (GTDB): domain Bacteria; phylum Bacteroidota; class Bacteroidia; order Bacteroidales; family Bacteroidaceae; genus Physcousia. Next base: position 1,799 of record DFKL01000140.1, read on the forward strand.
CAAGTTAAACAGAAAAACCATATATTTACCACACCATCGCATACAAATGAGCCAGGAACCAAGACTACAGTCACTAACCAGTCCCCATTCCCACGGGGACATAAAGACCACACCATTATGAAAAAGACAATGATCTTCATGGCAGCGGCACTGCTGTCAGTAGTGGCAGCCCAAGCCCAGCTCAGGGACGACAAGAACATCTTCAACCACCTGTCCCTCGGCCTCAACATCGGAACCGGAGGCATAGGGTTCGAAGTCGGAACCGTCTGCACCCCCTATATCGGCATACGTGCAGGATTCGAGGCCATCCCGTCGTTTACCGTCAGCCCCAAAAACATAGCCAACATACACGTCGACCTGCCAGCCGACTACCAGTCACTGCCAGCCGATGTCAAGGCCGAATATCCAGTACAGAGCGACATGAACTTCGACGGCAAGGGCCGTGTGACCATGAAGAACGGCAAGCTTCTCTTCGACATCTATCCAGGCAAGAACTGCATGTTCCACTTCACCCTGGGCATGTATGCCGGCACCAGCCACATCGGCAGCCTCGTAGCCAGCCAGGTCAATTACGGCGACATGGCCAACCTGGACATCGTCACCAAGTATAACAACGACATCAACGATCCCAGCAAATACGTCTACGACAACGCCCCCATCGACATCAAAATGAAAGACGGCACCCAGCTGTACTACGACGGCAACGCCGTACCTGCCGAGATTAGGGTCAATCCCGTCAAGCCATACTTCGGCATAGGTGTAGGCCGCACCGTACCACGCAAGCGCGTCGGCGTCAAAGGCGAGCTCGGAGTCATGTACTGGGGAACGCCACGTATCTACAACGGTGACAACGACATCACCAAGTGCGAGGAGATACGCGAAGTCACTAGGGTAACCGACAAGATACCCGTTTACCCCATGCTCAAGATCACCATCTTCGGCCGCATATTCTGATATACGCAAGACATCCGGGCTATAATTTCCTAATAAAGACAAGACAATGCCTGTCGGTGACATACCGGCAGGCATTGTTTTTTACGCATGTACTATAGTCATTCCACGTCCCACACCACATGGTCTATATAGACCTTGCCGTCGGGTGATACGTGCGCCTCCATTGTCGTGCAGTCCACAAAGGTTTCGCCATGTCTCGGACACACACAACTGTACCTGTAACGCCCGTCGTCCTCTTTCCACACCTTCATATCCTCCCATTCTGCCGGCGAGTCCAGCATTCCGTCCGTTTCACAGAACACCTCAGGCCACGACGATTCCTCCAGGTCCCTCTCCGCACTTGGAGTCAGGACGGCAGCATCGGGCTTTTGCAGCAGGAAGTTGCGTATTGCCGTACAGATGACCTCCTCGTCGCCAGACTCATGTCCAGGCTTGGACGAACATGCCGAAACGACAAGAATCGACATGACTGCTAAATATAGGCTGATTGTCTTCATGCGTATATAACAATTAAAATCCAGACGTGAAAGTAATGCCGCAAATTTATTAAAAATTTACCACAATTAGTCACCATTTCCCGCTTTTCATCGTAATTCCCGATATAACTCCCTCTCCACATACGAAAAAACGGTACTGACAATTATTGTCGTTTTTACACTCGTTTACCGATGTGTCATCCGTAATTACCCCGCCAGCACCCACATCCGTCATATCTTTGTAGCCGAAACGGGAATATCGCAAAAACAGAACATAGAATTTAATTCTACTAAGGTATTTTTATATTAATTATTTTAAGGTAACAAGACTATGAAAAAAATTACTACCGTATTTACCATGCTGCTCCTTATCGCTACTACAGCCAGCGCCCAGTGGGCAGGCAAGGGAACAGGCATTAGCATGAACGGACAGTGGTATGCCCTCTACGAGACACAGGAAAGCTGGTTCGGCACAATCAGCGAACACGAGTACACGCTCCAGGCGCCCGGAGCATCCATGACCTTTGACGTCAAGTGTGGCGACATTCTCTGGGTATGGGGTGGTCCGCTGAGGGCGGCACAGTTCGTGAACAACGCATGGAGCGACCAATTGTACGAATACGGCTGTGCAAAAAAGAATAGGTATTACCATAGCGACGTGGTCAGCCTGGACCACAACGCCACCAAGGTCAAGCTCTATACCACATTCGGTGCGACCGGCTACAAGTACTTCAAGAACGTCATCGTACCCATGGCCAGCTATATCTATTCGCCATCACTGACCTCGCTTGACTTCGGCACCGCAGACAAGGGCACCTCGGACACCAGGACATTTACCGTGGCATGGTGCAACGTCCCCGGCTTTGAGTGGCAGGTAACCGGCACCAATGCAGCAGACGTCAAGGTCTCAATCGACGAGAATGCACAGGCAGGCAGCTACAACACCTCTACGATAACCGTAAAGTACAACCGTCAGAACGCAGGAGACCTGGACGCTACGCTCGTCCTGTCAAACGAATATGGCAGCTACTCACGTCAGGTTTCGCTCACCGGATATTCCGTGGAAACAGACGTCACAGCCAAGATGCGCATCGACTCCAAAGCCAAGTGGGGAACCTTCTGCGCACCGTTCGACGTAGTAATTCCCGAGGGAGTACAGGCATACACCGGCGAACTGCTGGACACTCATGCATGGATCAGGCTGACCGAGTTGGAAGGCGCCATTCCGGCCAACACCGCCGTAGTGGTATGTGCAGACGACATTACCGAGACCACCGAGTGGGCATTTAAGGCCGCACCCGTAGAGACGGCAGGACTCGAGAGCTGCTTCATTCCCAACCTGACAGGTACAGAAATGGACGTCCCCGCAGGCTGTTACCTTTTACAGAATAATTTCAGCGAAGAAACTCAGCAAAACCTCGTAGGCTGGTACCGTGTATCTGGCGAGGGTTTCAAGCTGGCAGCCAACCGCTGCTATCTGACGAAGGAATCAGAGTCAGCCGACAGCCGCTCGTTCATCGGTTTCGAGCCTACAGACAACGATGCCACGGCAATCAGCACCATTGCATCCCAGACCACTGTCAAGGCCGACGGCAAGTACCTCGTCAACGGACAAGTCATAGTAGTCAAGGCAGGCAAGGCCTACGGCATTGACGGCAGACGGCTGTAACAAGCCAGGCAAGAACACCACGACAAAAATATCAGGCCAAGGCCTGCCACAGGCAGCCGCAATATGATGTTGCGGCTGCCGTTTTTATGGTTGCCATTGGAATCCGTGCCGGCAATACATGCCGTATGCACCAAATTATGAATCCCAATCTTTGCGGATTATCACATTTATTTGTACTTTTGCTGCCGATTCCGTTAAAAACACCGATATAGGATGACACAGAAACAGGAACGCATGGAATGGCTGGATGCCATGCGCGGCTTTACGATGCTGATGGTCGTTGCATACCACGTAAGCCTGATCAGTTTCGGCGAGACGCCTAAGACCTCGGCGGCAATGTCGCTGCTCGTGCTGTTCAGGATGCCGCTGTTCTTCTTCGTCAGCGGGTTCGTCGCATACAAGGCATCCTTTGACTGGAACCTGCAGGACACAGCCAGCCTGCTGTGGAAGAAGATCAGGATACAGATTGTTCCAACGGTCATCTTCCTGATTGCCTACCTCGTCATACGCCGCGGCAATTTCGGGACAGAGTTTATCAAGGCCGTCGAGAGCCCCTACAAATACGGCTACTGGTTCACCCTGACCCTTCTGTACATGTTTATATGCTACTATGCACTCTCGCTCCTTCTCAGGAAGACAAGGCACCAGAATATCGTCTGGATAGTCATCTGGATAGCAAGCATTGCCGTATATGCCACGGCATACATGCCTAAGTATTTCACCTACCCCAGGGACTACTTCTGGAAGGTCAGCAGCCTTATCCAGCTGGTCATATACTTCCAGTTCTTCCTGTGCGGCAACCTGGCAAGACGCTATTGGACCGGGCTGCAGCGCGTATTTGAGTCCAAGTGGTTCTTCCCCATACTGGCAGTGCTGGCATTTGTCAGCTGTGCCGACATCCTGCGCTGGCACACCCTGCGCCTCATGTGGACCAACCTGCCACGCACCCTTGCCATGTACACGACCATGATCGTAGTACTGATGTTCTTCCGCCACTACCGGGACTCCTTCACCAAGGCCACTGCCGTGGGACGCTGGCTTCAATACGTCGGCACACGCACGCTCGACGTATACCTGCTCCATTACATTTTCCTGCCCGTGATGCCGTTCATGGGCGAATGGCTCAACGGCAACAGGCCCAACTTCGTCCTCAGCATTTCATGCTCCGTTGCCGTGGCAGTGGTCGTCATCATCTTCTGCCTTATTACCAGCAACATACTTAGAATAAGCCCGCTATACAGCGAGCATCTTTTCGGACGCAAGAAATGAACATATCCCTACTCATAGACAAGATCAGGCTTGCACTGCTCAAGCGAAGCGGCAAGACACAGGGCGGCAGCCAAAGGAGCTACGACGGGTGGAAGTCCAAGGGACATCTCAAGGAACCGCTTGTCAGCTTCGTCATACAGAGCCACGACAAGAGCCTTCAGGTATGCCACATCCTCCCTGCCCTGCGCCGCATGCCGGACAGCGAGATTATCGTCATTGACGACGGTTCGTCCCTGGAGCACACCACACGCCTTGCCGAGGCGCTGACAGGTACCAACGAGTTTCTGGTGCGCGCCAACGACCTGTACGAGAACATAACCTATGACAAATGCCTGCGCTTTGCCAACGGACGCTATGTGGCACTTCTGCAGGACGACGACGACATCAGGGACGAGAAATGGGCACTACGCGCCGTAGAGCTCTTCCGCCAACATCCCGACATGGCCGTACTGGGAGGATGTGACGGCAGGAAAGTTCACTTCTTTGTCGATGAAACGGACGAAAACAACGTGCATAAGTGCTATCGCAGCGAGGAGATGAGCCATGGTGATTTCTGCTTTGTCATGAGCGTAAACCGTGCCCCCATGTGGATTAACCACGATCTGTACAAGCAGCACCTGAAACATATCGACTACCGGTTTGCTCCGTTCCAGAGCGACGATTACGAACTATGCCTGCGTGCATGGACCGTGGGGCTGAAGGTCGGATGGTACAAGGTACGCTTCCCCAGCCTCAGCGTCGGTGGCATGCGCCTGTACAACAATGCCTTCACAAAGGAAATGACGGAGCGTAACATGCCGCTGCTGTATGACCTTTATGCAGACAAGGAAACATATATCTTAAACCGCGTTGAGCAAGCCGACGAACAATAGTCTCAGGGACAAGGCCGCCAAAGGCTTCCTGTGGGGAGCGCTTAACAACGGAGCCATGCAGGTGCTGAATGCCGTATTCGGCATAATCCTTGCCCGTAAGCTTACCCAGGACGACTATGGCCTTGTGGGTATGCTTACCGTATTCACCGCTATTGCAGGCTCACTGCAGGACAGCGGCTTCGTCACCGCCCTGGTAAACCGCAAGAATGCCACGCATGCCGACTTCAACGCCGTCTTCTGGTTCAATATTGCGGTCAGCACATGTCTGTACGCCCTGTTCTTCATTTGTGCGCCGTTTGTATCAGCCTTCTACGACGAACCGTTGCTTACCTCGCTGTTCCGCTACTACAGCCTTGCC
>DFKL01000020.1 GCA_002373535.1 Prevotellaceae bacterium UBA3646
TTGATTCCGTCGAATATATTTCCTACGAATGCCCATGCGTAGATGTGGTCTGCACTGCCCTGTGCATATTTTGACACGTCTATACTGGTAGTCTCCTTGCGCAGAACCAGACCGTCCGAGTACATGGGGAAGTTACCTGACGTCGCATGAATATCGAGGGCGTAGTATTTGTCGATATTGTCTACATCAGGGGCTATGTCGTATTTTGTGGTGTAGCGCAGCTGGATTATCTCGTCATGGTCCTGTTCCTGTACTTCCCCGTCGGGGACACCTGCAAGTTCTGAGACGAACGGGTGAGAGAACGTAGGTGCCGGATAGGAATCGCCTATGAGTGCCTTGAAGGTCTCCTCCCACTTCACCGTCTCGTCTTCGGTTATCTGGTAGGTGATGTTGGACGTGGGTTCTGGTTCCACCTCTTCGATAATCCACTGGTAGCCTATATCTGAATTGGGGAAGTCAGCGCCGTCGACATAGCCGGTTTCCATTGACCATACCGTCCTGACGTAGGTGTTGTTGGTGGTGCTGTATGTGTATTTGAGCTGGTATGCTCCGATCTGCGACTCGGAGGCTACGAACTCGAATGGAACGGCATTTGCCTCGTCTCCGACATTAAGGTATCCTTTTGTATTCTCGTCCGTAGAGACAAGGTATTTTTTTCCGTATGTATAGGACTGAAGCTTGTTTCCCTCGAGGAGAGTGAAGACATGGCTGTTGCCGGTGGGAGTTGCAGTCAGTGCCAGGCGGTTGGTCTTGCCTGTGACGGTAGAGGACTGGTCAATCATGTACTGATGGCTGTCGGCGGCTCCCTTGAATGCATAGGTATGGCCTACCTGGGGCTGGTTGATGGTAATGGTCGGCTCAACGCAGTCTGACAATGTCTGCCATGCCATTACGGCGGTGCCAAAATCAAGCATCTCCCTGTAACTGGTCTCGCCCAGCTTGACTGTGAACTTGCCAACACCAGTACCTACATGATTGCCGTTGTAATATGGTGCGACTGTATTGATTGCATCCTCGCGGGCAAGCTGGACTTGGTCTACGGATTCCACATAGAAACCTGATTCATCGCCCACAGTCTTTAATCTCAATGTGTAAGCCATCGTCTGCTGCAGGCCTATGTATAGGTTCTGAAGGGTCACGTCGCCAGAGGCATTGAAGAGCTTGTCACCTACGGACGGTTCGGAGGCAAGGACGAGCTTTTTGACGGTTATTGTGCGGCTTCCTGCATCAAGGGTTCCGGTGAAACCTGTAAGGTTATCTATTTGCTGGTCGTATGATCCTGTCCATTGCAGACTGAGTGTTCCTGCACCGGAAAGTGTGGTGAATATTCCTTTAGTGTTAGAATTACCATTGTTCAGGTACACTGTTGCACCTTCTGCTATCTCAACTGCAGGAGTGATTCTCTTGCTACCGTTGAAATATGTGCCTTGACCTTGACTCTTAGAGCCTGCAGTTCCGACGCTGTTGAGTATAATCTTGGAGTTTGCATTGCCCCAGGCATTCAGAATTGCATCAATGGCTCCCTTGTCGGCATTGACAGCTGGGAACTCGACCGTTCCTGTCCAGCCTGTCAGGGTCGGGGCTGACTTGGTGGGGAAAGTGCCTAATGTCAGGATGCCGGCTCCAGTGAGGGTCATGGTGTTTGGAACGGATGAGGCTGTAAGCCTGGATCCTTCGTAAACATTCAGGGTACCGCTGCCGCTTAACGTGCTATGTATCACGCTGTATCCCTGGTTAGATTGTGCGGAATACCTGCCTGTACTGATGTTTATCGTACCATTATTAGTCAGATTTGTTGCATTGATCACTGCCGAGGTATGTGTCCATCCAATTGTGTTGAGGGTTGCACCGCTCTCTACCGTAATAGAGGCATTGTTATTCGTACTTCCTGTTGTATTGAGGACTATACCTGCTGTGACGACGGCATCCTGTTTAACGTTGATATTGGCAGTTGAGGGATAGCCTATGTTTGCGCAGAGTGCCGACGTAGTTCCGTCTGACTTTTTGGTAAGGTCGCAGGTTCCGTAGAAATTGATAGTACCGCTACCTACGAATGCATAGCCGTTACTTGTGCTCGCAAGGTTGTTGCCTGCAAGGTTCTTGATGTTGACTTCGCCGCTGGTGCTGATGATACCACTGCCTGCAAGAACAACTCCGTTCAGGGTGGTGCCGGTGAGGCTCGCGCCGGTGTAGTTGAGGGTGCCGGCCGTTGCCTTGAGGGTAAGGGCCGGAAGGTTGCCTGCAACGTTGGTGGTAATGTCTATCGACTGCAGGACTGTGCCTGTGCCGGTGAGTGACGTCCAGTTGACGGCCTTGTCCAGAATCAGGGTCTTTCCTGTTGGCACATTGACAGTAGTTCCGCTCTGCTGTGATGCATATATGTGACTGTTGCACTCGGTAGTAATGTTTGCTATGTCATCACTGCCGACGATGCCGTCAAAGAAATATACTTCTCTGACATAGTCTGCGTAATTAGCTGGTATATATATACTCTTGTAGGTTGAACCTGCCTTCAGGCCAGTATCGGTTAATTGCTGTACTCCGTCAACGTATACTTCGGCACCGGCGCTTCCTGCGGTGTATATTATGGTATGTTCGCCTGCGGCAAGAGCCGTACCATCTGTACGACCTCCACCTTGCCAAGAGGTCTTTAGCACACGGCCGGCAGCCATATACAATCCCTGGGAGTACGTAGGATTACCAGACGCCTGACGCATTTCGCACAGCGGTCCTGCTGTCGTTGTCTGTGGCACGTCAATCTTGACGACAAGTGTACAGAAAAATCTCTGGCTATTGGCTCCATAATATCCATATTTCGTGTTGGACGGGGTGATGGTGACATTTCTGCTGGCATCTTTGGTCATGCTGTGGTTGCTTGCTCCGACAGAAAGTTTCGTTGCCTGAAAACTGTTGGTGCCGACGTGTGCCGTAGAAAAGACGTCTTCTGTCTCTTCTACCTCGTAAAATGCAAATGGATGACTGGACCCCCATAGCACGATATCACCAGGATTACCATTCCAAAAGTTGTTGCCGGTTGCACTTCGTTCTCCGCCGATTACGAATACCTTGTTGTCTTCGAACGTGATGTTGCCGGATGCCGTGTATTGGGTAGGATCGTCTTCGTTCTGAGAGGCAACGGCTGCCTGCTTGCCGGTCAAATCACCCCATGGGTACAGGTAAACATTTGTTACTTGGGCATCGTTTGCAGCAAAATCTAATCCGTAGTATTTCCCAGTTGCGACATTCTGAAGGTTGAGGTGTCCGCTGTCATCAGTCGTGACGTTCCAAAGGAATGCCGTGTTGTTCGTACCAAACGTCCTTGTAGTAAATTTCTTTAATACGCCAGTTCCTGTACCATCATCTTTGAGACCGACATACAGAAAGCCCGAACGATCTTGTGTGGTGTTGTAAATCATATACTTCTTGCCAGACTCGAACGTAGTAACACGTCTGGTGGGTATATAGCCTGCCCACAAGTTTCCTATGCATAGTGACAGCACCATGAATAGAGTAAATAGTTTTTTCATTTTATCTTATATATTGGTTTATGTTTAAGTCGTGGTGCCGTCTGGCAGAACCTACTCCATTACACAGGCTTTGATATTGTGCAGTGCGGTGCTGTCCGTTCTACTTTCTACAGTTGGGACGGTATGGATTACCATACGTTGTCCCAGATGCTGTTGCCGCCGCCGTTGTTGGTGGTGTTGTCCTCGCGGGCATCGCCTACTTCTATGTCATCTTCGCCCGGTGTCGGGTCTATGCTTGTGCCTGAGGATTCGGCCAGCATGAGGAAAGGGCTGACTGAGTAGGGGGTGCAGACGGGCTTCTGATATTCCTTTTTCATAGTTGTGTCTTTTTTAGTTTTTCCGGTTCCGGACGGAGAGGGAGGCCTGTAGTGGGGCTTCCCGCTCCGTGGAACCGACGGGTTGGTTTACTTGATTACTTTCTTGCCGTTGATGATGTTGATGCCTTTCTTGGCTTCCTGCAGACGGCGGCCGTTGAGGTCGAAGACTACGTCCACGGTCTTGCCGTCCTCGCTCTCGACGAAGCTGATGCCTGTGGACTGGCCGTCCTCGGATATGTCGATGCCGAGGATGCTGCGGGCATTGGACGTGTCGTCGGTGGTACTCAGGTAGGCGCGGAAGGCCTTGAGGTTGAAGCGGCCGTTGAGCGCACGGAAGGTGTTGCTGGATGCCTCGAAGTAGTAGGCGTTAGGGTCGATCACGGCTTGCTGATAACCTTCCTTTGCTTCTGTTTTGGTCTCGCCGTCTATTACCGATGTGCTGACCATGACTCCTTGCAGCTTGTAGGTGTTGTGCTCTGCGGTGCTCTGTACTTCATCGTCACCGAGTGAGAAATCTTCGACTGCCGTCGTACCTACGACAAAGCCTTCGCCAGCTCCTTTCTTGATGAGGTATGGCTCGTTGGCTGTCGTGGTTTCCTCGGTAACCCTCTCGAAGCGCAGGGTTTGATTGCCGACCGGGTCTACAAGGCGGAAGTAGGCTACGTCGCCGTCTGTGCTGACTACGTATGGCAGGCAGATGGTGCCCCATTCGCTTGCTGAAGGTTCTCGGGTGTAGTTTACGGTTGTGCCGGGGGTAAACTCGTACTTTGTCTTGAACTGTGCTACGACGTCGTCTGTCAGCTGAAGGTTGTTGC
>DFKL01000149.1 GCA_002373535.1 Prevotellaceae bacterium UBA3646
GTGCAAAGATAAATAAGTTTATGTTATAAACCAAATTATTTTGCAAATATTTTGTACAGAATATGATTTTTTACATTTGGAGAGTATATTTGCTCAGTGGAGTTGCTAAAGCTCAAAGCAATCCCACCATGAATTCTTCACCAACTAAATTATGTTTGCAAGGGCTTGTGATGCATCAAAGCGTCTATGGCTTGACAAGTGCCTTTCGGAGGTTGAGGCGGTAGGTTTTCATGTAAGGGAAGTGGCACCGGCCGTCGCGCAGCGTAATGGGTGTGATGATAATCTTGCTTTGCGGAAGGTCGGGATCTTTCCAGCGGTCGCCGACGTAGAGATGCAGGGTGCGCTTTCCGCGCCGCAGGGTAAGGATGCCGGAGGCTTGTGTGTCGTAGGCTATGCGGTCGCCGACGGGGGTAAGGGGGCTCCAGCCTTGGGTGAGCGACCGACTGACAGAAAGCATGCATTGGTTAGGGTCCCAGCCTGTGCAGGCTGAGGAGAGCATATAGTAGAGGCTGTCCACACGTACGATGGCCGGGGCTTCGCGTCGGAGTCCACGCATGAGGACGGTACATTCGAGGGGACGGAGGTAATCGTCGCTGAGACGGAAGAGCCCGAGGTGCTGGTTTTCCTGGATTGTGGATATGAAGTAGGCTGTGCCGTCGTCATCGACGAAGACGTTGCAGTCGCGGCTTTTTATGCCTAATGGCCGGCCGCTCCATTCCAGGCGGTATGGGCCTGTGACGGAGGCGGAGGAGAACACGGCTACTTCGGATGCGGAATAGTCGGAGGCTTCGTAATGGCACCAGATGACGTAGCGGCCCGTCTTGGGACAGTGCATGAGCTTGGGGCGCTCGATCATACGGGTAGTGCCGAGTTCGGGGGTGGTGACGCCGTTCTGTATTATCTTGCCGTCGTATTCCCAGACTTGCATGTCACGGCTGTGGTATAGGTTTACGTCGGGGTACCAGGAGTGTGTACGATCCTCGCCTACCATATAGACGGTGCCGTCCTCGATAAGGAAATTGCCTCCGTGTGCCTGGACGACATTGCCTTGCGTGTCGTACCAGGGCTGTCCGTTGCGTATCTGGCTCCAGCCTGTTTGTGCAGTTACGGTCTGGCACAGGACGAGGAGGAGCAACAGGATGTGTGGGGTCTTCATTCTATATTGTTTCTTAGTCAGAACGAGGTGTGCTGTGTCTTTATCCATGTGACGCTGCCGCGTGTGAGGGTGAAGGTGCATGCAGAGCCTGACAGGGGCGACTGGACGGCCTCGTCGCGCAGATAGGTGATGTAGGCGTTGAGGCGTCCCTCGGCTGCTGCGCGTGTAACGGAGGTGAAGGTATACAGCCGGTTGATTTCCTGTTCGGTGGATTGGTTGAGGATTTCTTCCTGCTCGTCTATCTCCTGCGGTGTCTTGTCTTTGTACTCGGCGCAGTTGCTGAGGTCCCAGTCGGCTTGCACCTGATAGTCCAGGAGTAACGTGTCGTAGTCGGACGGATCGGCGGAGTCGTAGTCTGCGCTGCAGCCCGTGAGCATAAGGACTGCGAGAAGAAGGCGGAATATGTGTTTCATAGTGTCGTGCATGTGGTGGTCAGTGTACAAGTAAATTTGCCGACTCGGCCGCTATTGTTGTCGCAGGTCCGTGTCCCGGGAGTACCGTGGTATCTGGTGGAAGGGTGAGCAGGCGTGTGCGTATGCTGTCGACTATCTGCGCGTAGCTGCCGCCTGGCAGGTCGGTGCGTCCTATGCCTTGACGAAATAGTGTATCACCGCTGAACAACAGTCGCTGAGCGGGTATGTAGAAACATACGCCGCCAGGGGTATGCCCTGGTGTGTGGATTACTTGTATATCGGTGTCCCCCAGCGTGATAACGGCAGAGGATGAAAGTGTCGGTTGACATTCTGGCATGTTGCCGGCATCGATACGGAACCAGCGCCTGACCATGTCTGGGGATGCGGCATAGATGTCTTGCTCTGCGGGGTGGCAGGTGGGAAGGAGTCCGTACTGGCGGTATATGAAGCCTGCACCCATGGTGTGGTCGAAGTGCATGTGTGTCTGCAGGGCTTGGGTGAGCCGGATACCCTCGGTTTCTATGTACGACTGGAGGCGTGCCTGCTCGGCCTGGTTCCATGCACCGCAGTCGATAACGGCTCCTGCGTGTGTCCCGGTGTCCCACAACAGGTAGCAGTTGACCTGCACGGGATTCATGACAAAGGTGTTATATTGTAACATATACGACTTTTTTGGTCTTGAAGTATTCCTCGGTGAAATAGTCGCTGAGCATGGTCACCATCGCCTTGCGCCCTACAGGCATAATCTCGTGTTCGAGTTCTCCGCCCTTGAGGCATATAAGGCCATTGGGCATGGCGTTGTGCTGCCTGGGGGATATGTTCTTGCGTACGAGCCTGACGAGGTCCTGCAGCGGCATGACGGCGCGGGACACGACAAAGTCGAAGTGTTCGCGGACGACCTCGGCGCGTGCCCATTGGGTGGTGACGTTGGTCAGGCCTATGGCATGTATGACTTCGTCACAGACGCGTATCTTCTTGCCTATGCTGTCGACGAGGTGAAAATGTACGTCGGGGTACATGATGGCGAGTGGTATACCGGGAAACCCGCCGCCGCATCCGAGGTCCATGACGCGGCTGCCAGGCATGAAGCGAATGAACCTGGCTATGGCAAGAGAGTGCAGGACATGGTGCTCATAGAGGTTGTCGATATCCTTGCGGGAGATGACGTTGATCCTGGAGTTCCAGTCACGATAGAGTGCGTCCAGCTGACGAAACTGTGCAACCTGCAGTGGCGTGAGGCTGGGGAAATATTTCTGTATCTGTTGCATGTGCGTTATTTGTGTCTTGGCCTTCTCGGGGACAAATATACGAATTTTGTATCAGACTATTGCATCGTACTTGATTTTTCATTATCTTTGTCGCAAGGATTCAATAACAACCTAACCTATATTATCATCATGAAAATTCTTTTGACTGGTGGCGCCGGTTTTATTGGCAGCCACACTTTGATCGAACTGACTGAGGCCGGTCATGAGGCCGTAGTCGTTGATAACCTGGACAACTCGAGTCCTATATCGCTGAAGCGCGTTGCCAAGATAATCGGCAAGGAGGTTCCATTCTACAAGGTAGACATACGCGACCGCGAAGGGCTGCAGAGGGTTTTTGACGAGCATCGGTTCGATGCATGCATCCACTTCGCCGGCCTCAAGGCTGTCGGCGAGAGTTGCGTGAAGCCCCTGGAGTATTACGAGAACAACATGAACGGTACTTTCGTCCTGCTGGACGTAATGCGCAAGAACGGCTGCAAGAACATTATCTTCTCTTCATCGGCCACGGTATACGGCGATCCTGCCATCATTCCTATTACAGAGGAGTGCCCGAAGGGTCACTGCACGAACCCCTATGGTCAGACAAAGTCGATGCTGGAGGAGGTACTGATGGATGTACAGAAGGCTGATCCGGAGTGGAACGTGGTGCTGCTGCGCTACTTCAACCCTATCGGCGCGCACAAGTCCGGAACCATAGGCGAGAATCCGAACGGCATTCCTAACAACCTGATGCCCTACATCACACAGACGGCTGTGGGGAAGCGTAAGGAACTGGGTGTATTCGGCAACGACTATGACACGCACGACGGCACCGGAGTACGTGACTACATACACGTGGTGGACCTGGCCAGGGCTCACGTGGCTGCCCTGAAAGCCATAGTTGCGAAAAAGGGCATTGCCATTTACAACATAGGTACGGGTCACGGGTATTCGGTCCTGGATGTCGTGAAGGCGTTCGAGAAGGTTAACGGGGTGCATGTCCCGTACAGCATCAAGCCTCGCCGTCCCGGTGACATTGCCACATGCTACTGCAATCCTGCCAAGGCTAAGGCTGAGTTGGGCTGGGAGGCTCAGTTCGGTATCGAGGAGATGTGCCGCGACTCATGGAACTGGCAGAAAAACAATCCTAACGGCTTCGAGGAGTGAACGAACTATGCAGCCCCATCTATGCAAAAGAGATGGGGCTGCAATATAATATGTAATCGCTGATGTCATGAAGAGTATCTATGCTTTGACTGTTGGCTTGCTGTTCTCGATCGGCACGTTTGCCCAGAGTGGGAATCCTGACGCCATCTATGTGTGGGTGGACGGCAGTGAGGTGTGCTACAGACTGGAGGCCAGTCCCGTGGTTAAGTTTATCGACGGAAGTGCCATACTGTGGGTCAACGACAGGGAGGTCCTGAGCCTGAACCTGAAGGAGAGGGGGGATCTGAGAATAGTGTTCGGACAATATGAAGAGAGCAAGGACCCTACCGGGATTGTGGAAGTGGCGGACGGAGATTCTTCCTTGCCTTCCAAAGTGAGCCATAGCGGCAAGCTGATCCGTGGCGGAAGGGTTGTTGTGGTGAAAGACGGCAAGATGTACGACATGAATGGTGTTGCCGTCAAGGATTAAATAATTTTGGACTGATATGAAGAAGATTTTTTTCGCGATAGCTGCATTGGCTACCATGAGTGCCAACGCACAGGTTGTAAAGATTTTCCAGAACACCGACAGTCAACCGGTGACTTTCAGGAATCCTAGCAGCGTATTATTCTGCACCGATGCCGAGGATGCGGAATACAACCCTGAGGACAGCAAGGAGGATGCCTCGCTGTACGGTGCCACGCCATATTTGTCTTCCGGAAATTTGCTGGCCTATACGACGGAGGCCAACCTGGCTGGAAACCTGAGCAAGTTGCTGATTGTGGCTGAGTCGAGAAATGCGGCAGGTCTGAACGGCGTATACATCAAGCCTGAGGAATTCCTGGAAATAAAGGAGTTCACCGAGGAGAACGTTGTGAGCGGCAAGTCGTCCAAGATGGAGAAGATGAAGGCTATTCTGGCATGGTGCAAGAACAATATTGCGTACATGCATGAATTTCCTGAGTATAATCCCGACATTGATCCCAACTGGGCTTACCAGACGTTCAAGAACCGTACGGCTGTCTGCCAGGGCTATGCAAATCTGTGCAACGTGATGCTGGAGAGCCAGGGCATACCTGCCGTAAACGTGAATGGTTTCCTGGGGGGAGTTGGCGGCCATGCGTGGGTATACACGATGGTTGACGGCACATGGTATGTGATTGACCCGACGAACGATGCCACGACGACGTACAA
>DFKL01000008.1 GCA_002373535.1 Prevotellaceae bacterium UBA3646
CACGACGGTTTCTGCCTGTGGCCGACGGCTACGACTACGCACAATATCACCAAAGGCGGAGGACAGTACCACAATGTCAATATTGCCGAGGAATTTGCAAAGGCCAGCAAGAAACACGACATGAAATACGGTTTCTATGTATCACCGTGGGATCGCAACAGCGCATACTACGGAACTGACGACTACGTTACGAAGGTGTTCATTCCACAATGCGAGGAACTTGCAGCCTACGGCAGTGACCAGTTCGAGATGTGGTTCGACGGAGCCAACGGAGGCGACGGCTACTATGGCGGAGCAAGAACAAGCCGCAGCGTAGACGCCAGCATCTATTACGACATCCCCAACCTGCGCGCAAAGGTCCACAAGACAGCGCCCGACTGTGTCATGTGGGGCGTAGGCGACGAAGCACGCTGGATAGGCAACGAGCAGGGATACAGCGCAAATACTTGCTGGGCTATGGGAAATGCAGAAACCGGAGATATCAACGGCTGGTACTGGCATCCTGGCGAGAGCGATGCCAAGGCGACCAATTCAGGGTGGTTCTGGCATAGCGGCGAAAGCATCAAGAGCGCATCACGTCTGTTTCAGATGTACCTTGAGACAGTTGGTCGCAACGCGACACTTATCCTCAACTGTCCCCCAGACAACTATGGCGTCCTTCCCACACAGACAGTCAACACTCTCAAGGAACTCGGCAAGATGTTGCACGAGCGTCTGGCTCTTCCTGTCTTCGGAATGGACGAGTCAACGGCTGCTGCAGACTATGCAAAGACAGCACAGATAGAAGCCAGTGAAATACGCACAGGAGGCAACTATGGGACTGCAAACCTTACCGACGGTGACCGTAAGACATACTGGGCGACAGGAGACGGCACTACAGAGGCAAGCATTACACTTACATGGCCCACAGCCACAACCATACGTTATCTCGTACTTCAGGAACCGATAGAACTTGGCCAGCGCGTCAAGGACTTCAAGATCGAATATACACAAAACGGCACCGACTGGCAGGAAATGGCAAAAGACATTACAACGACAATAGGATACAAGCGCATTATACCACTGAACGGAAGCACGGACGACAGCTACGGCAACGGCTACAAGGTACGGTCGCTCCGAGTCACGATACTTGACAGCCGCGCATGCCCGCTTATCTCGAATATCAACGTCTATTAGACCATCAACATACAAAAGACAAGACTATGAAAAAGTATTTATTTTCAGCGTTGATGGCTATTACGGTCAGCGCAAGCGCACAAGTAGCAAGCATCACATTCGACACTAAGGATTTCAAGGACGTCAGCGTATATGACAATTGGGAGAACTCACCCTTCCGTACAGGAATCCTGCAAGGCAATGCCCAGGTCGTGGACAACCCCAATACATCCGTCGATCCGACACTCGGCAAGGCCCCAGACGCAACAGCCAAGGTAGTAGCGGTCGAACGCAGCAAGTACGGCAGCAACACGTTTGGAGTACGCATCGATCTCAACGAACCATTCCGCATGACCAAGAATCTGCAGTATATACACGTCATGGCCCTGATGAGGGACAAGCCCGTTGCCAGCAAGATGATGGTGATAGGGCTTGGAAAGCGTGTCGAGGAAGCATGGAGCTGGCAAGACGGAACCGACGAACAGTTCTGGGCACTGTCTGCCAGCAGCGTACAAGCAGGCAACGGATGGCAGGACGTGGTGTTCTCCTTCAAAGGCTTCAGCTATTCCAAAGCGGAAAAGCCAGGCAACGGCATCGACATCTACTCGCTTGTAATCATACCGGACGTAAGCTCACCCACGGCAGACATGCAGAACTGGGCAGCATACTTCGACGAGATTGTCGTAGACAACAACCCGGGGAAACGATTCTCAACCGAGAAATATGCCGTATCGTTCGACAAGGAAGCAACCGTGACACGCACGGACAGGCATCTCGATGGCATCGGGCTTACCGAAGCCGGAGGTACCCTGCAGTCAGCTACCGGATTCGGCAAGCATTTCTATGACGATGTCACCCAGACCGCCATATTCTCAGCAACTGCAGGAAAGAAAATAACACCCAAAGTCAACTATACCGGCAACTATATGTCTGCCTATGTATATACAGACTGGAACAGCAACGGAGTGTTCGATGCTGGAACCGAGATGATAGCAAACACCGGGACAGGCAATACCGTGCACAATGCAATGGCAGCATTCACTATACCGTCAGACACACAGACTGGCTTCTACCGCATGCGCTACAAAGTAGACTGGAACAGTACCGACCCGGCAGGCAACAGCAATTCAAATAACCTGATAACCAACAACGGAGGTGCTATCGTCGACGTAACCCTGGACATACACGAGGCCAATGTCACCGTAAACCAGTCGCAACTGAACGGCAACATATATCTCAACGACGGCAACAACACCGTACTCAGCGACTACCAGCACCCCTACGGGACTCCCATGACTGTCAAGATTGCACCGGCAGACGGATTCACTCACAACGGATTCACACTCCGCTACGGACATAACATCGACAAAAACACCCCGCAGACTGACGACAACGGCAACCCCAACTATATCGAAGTCGTAGTTCCTGCATCAGCAATCAGTGCCGACGGTACATACGAGATTCCGGGTGAATACATGCGAGGAGGCAAGGTAATGCTCACCGGCGACATGCAGTCTGTAAACCAGTTTACGGTTGTCATCCTGGGCGTTCCCGAAGGACAAGGGTCTGTCACCTATGCCGGCAAGACCTATACCAACGGACAGATTATCGAGGCAAGCCAGTTCTTCAGTGCTGAAGGCGTCGAGGTCAACCCTGTCGACGGCTATGCCCTCAGATCCAAGGAGCTGTCAGGCAAGACACTCACAGTGACCTATGCAGAGCTCAAGACTGGAACAAGGATAACGACACTTGACCAACTCTCAAATACCAAAGCATACTATATACACTCCACCAACGGAGAAGGCTATCTGTGCTACAACCCGGCCGTCACTGCCCAGTATGTCAGCCTGCGCGGCGTCACCAAGTCAGGAACGGTAGGCAACAGTACCTACAAGGATGTCGTGGACCCGTTCGACAAGGACAACTCATGGCAGATTCTCAATGACGGAGGGAAATACTACCTCTACAACGTAGGACAAAAGAAATTCGTGACGCGCAACGGTCGCGACTACATATTCACCGACGAGCTTACAGCCCTCGACGGAATCCGTGCTGCCGGCAATGGCGTCTTCGCCATCCACGCCGGTGGAGATATGAGTGAGACCTCGACATATTACGCCTGTATCGTAATGGATACCGCCCCGCAAGGCGTACGCAACTGGAGATACGACGACCACGGTTCTACATTGTGGTTTACGGAGAACCCTAACATAGAAGTCGAAGACATATTAGACACATACCCCAACGTAACGTACAACTACTACTTCAACGGAGACAAGAAGGGAAGCGAGACCATCAAGACCAAGAAAGGCAACTTCTACCCCGAGCCGACCACACTGCCGGACTTCACGACATACACTCTGCCTACGGAAAACGTAACAGAAAATACGACCCTGGACATAGAAGTCGAAGCCGCCACCCCGTTCCATGCAGCACCCGATGCAGCAAGCATATCCACCTGGTACAACATAGCAATCAAAAGCACGAACTACTGGACTGTAGGCAGCGATGCCAGGACAATATCCCTGACTGGCAAACCAGCTGAGACAGACGACAACGGGAAATGGGGCTTCGTAGGAAATCCGTTCGACGGATACTACGTATATAGCGCAGCCAAAAACGGAGCCGTGCTGACATCACCAATTGATGTCAGCACCAACACTGGCGGCAACACCTATCCGTTTGTACAGCAGCTGGCCGGCAAGACATCAAGCCAGGTGAACATCTGGAGAATAACAAAGTCCAGCCATGCCACAGACGGTTTCTTCATGGCACAGGACGGATACCCTGGAAGCAGGCTCAATCTGCGCGACGGGAAACTGGCATTTTGGACAGCAGGAGCAGGTGCAGGTTCGACCGTTACCGTCCAGGAAGTATCGCTTCCTACAGGTATATCCGACATAGTGGGAAACACGGCAGTACGTACAGGATGCTACGACCTCAACGGTCGCAGGCAAGACATGATGCAGGCCAAAGGTATTATAATTACAAAAGGAAAGAAATACTACAAGTAATTTCATACTGACACACAAATACATACGTCACGGTACACAAGGCCGGCAAAATCACGTTTTCGTATTACTTTTTTCCAACAAAAGTTACGAAAACGCGATTTTTTTTATTACCTTTGCACAAAAATAAGACAATTCGATAGCCAAACTGCCATGCTATTGACAAAATGGTAACTTCAACAATCAAATACTAACAACAATTACGTATGGACGCAAAAAAGGTATTGGAAGATCTGAAAAGACGCTTCCCCAATGAACCTGAGTATCATCAGGCAGTAGAAGAGGTGCTGGGCACCATCGAAG
>DFKL01000069.1:0-10523 GCA_002373535.1 Prevotellaceae bacterium UBA3646
CCTTCTCAGGTTGCTCCGGCCTGACATCAGTCACTATTCCCAACAGCGTCACCAGTATTAACAATGGTGCCTTCTATCATTGCTCCGGCCTGACATCAGTCACCATTGGCAACAGCGTTACCCGCATAGGCTATTCTGCCTTCTCAGGTTGCTCCGGCCTGACATCAGTCACCATCCCCAACAGCGTCACCAGCATAGCCAGTTCTGCCTTCTCTGGTTGCTCCGGCCTGACATCAGTCACCATTCCCAACAGCGTCACCAGCATTGACAATTCTGCCTTTTCTGGTTGCTCCGGCTTGACATCCATCACCATCCCCAACAGCGTCACCAGCATTAACGATTATACCTTCTATGGTTGCACCGGCCTGACATCCATCACCATCCCTGAGAGCGTCACCAGCATTGGCCGTTCTGCCTTCGTATATTGCTCTGGCCTGACCAAAGCCGAGTTTGCCAGCATAGAGAGCCTGTGTAAGATTAAATTTAGCGATTCTGACTCTAATCCATTATATTATGCCAAGCACCTGTACATTGATGGACAGGAAGTAACAGGTGTGGTTATTCCCGAGAGCGTCACAAGTATTAACGATTATACCTTCTATGGTTGCAGCCGCCTGACATCAGTCACCATCCCCAACAGTGTCACCGGCATAGGCTGGTCTGCCTTCTCAGGTTGCTCCGGCCTGACCAATATTTATTCTTTATCAAAAAATCCTCCAAGGATTTCAGAAACTACATTTGAAGGTAGTACACCTATTGTATATGTACCACATGGTTGTAAGGAAAAATATACCAGTGCGACATATTGGAAGGATTTAAATATTGTGGAAATGGTAAATGTTGAATCCGTTGAAATAGCAAAAGCACAATATGATATAATCGTAGGTGAGTCAAAAGCAATTGATGTCACTGTTTTGCCAAACACAGCAACTTATCAAAAACTGGAATGGCAAATTGACAATCCTGAGATTGCAACAATAGACAAAGGCATCGTAACAGGAAAAAAGACAGGACAGACAAAATTGACGGTAACTACTACCGATGGAATGGAGCTATCTGCTTCTTGCATAATCAGTGTCACGAATCCTGTCCAGTCAATATCATTAAGCAAGACACAGGTAGAACTGGAAGCCGGTGAGAGTGAGACTATTACTGCCAGTTGTGCGCCGGCAGATGCAGACGATGTCTCCGTATTATGGACATCGTCCGACAATAGCATAGCAACAGTTGCTGAGGGCAAAATAGTTGCGGTGGCAGTCGGAGAGGCAGATATTATAGCGAAATCCGTAAATGGCATCGAAGCGAGGTGCAGGGTCAAGGTTATTCCTACTCCAGTTACATTACTCTCTTTGAATAAGTCATCAATTGATTTGGTCAAGGATGCAAGTTTTAGGTTGATATGTAATGTTACCCCGGAAAATGCAACGAACAAGGAGTTGAAATGGACTTCGCTAAACAGCGATATTGCATCAGTGGATGCAACTGGGTTGGTTACGGCAAGGTCAACGGGAAGGACGACGATTGTTGTTTCTTCTGTATCCAATTCCACGGTAACCATCAGTTGTATCGTAAATGTGACTACGCCGGTAACATCTATACGGTTGGATAATGACGTATTGGATATGTTGGTCGAGGATGATGTGCAGCTCTCTGCTATTTGCTTGCCGTCCGATGCAGACAACGCAAGCATTGCTTGGACTACGGCAAACAGTGAGATTGTCACAGTCTCACAAGATGGGACCGTAACTGCCAAGAATGAGGGTGAGGCGCGGATTACTGCCACCACGACCGACGGTACCAACCTTTCTGCTTCTTGTCTGGTCCACGTAAAAAGGCACAAGCAGGCTATCACCTGGAATCAGGAGGCACTGATTTGTCAAGAGGGTGGAGAAATGATTGTCCTGGATGCAGGTGCGGGCAGCGGACTGCCTGTACGATACAGTTCGGCTGACTCTGAAATCGTTTCCATATTTGATCTGGACGATGTGGTATATGCCAATCCTGTCAAGGAGGGAAAGACGGTGATATCTGCATATCAGCAGGGTAACTATAAATACGAACCTGCCGAGGCTAAGAGAGAGATAGAGGTTATAGGCAAGCCGATGGGTGGTTCCAGGACATTGGTTGCATATTATTCGCAATCCGCTCTTATGGATGGTATCGTGGCAGAACTGACCAACCAGATAGCCAGTTCCTATACACAGGTATATACCCAGAAGATAGAGCCGTCCAACGCAAGGATAGACATGGCAAACCATGATGCTGCCATACGTGATTCGGTAATGAATGTAATTTCCCTGTATCCCGATGATGCTGTGAGCTATCCTGAAATAAAGCCGCTTAATGTAGCAGTCGGTGATTACGACGATATTATATTGGTCTATCCTATCTGGAACATGTCTATGGCGGCACCTATGCAGACATTCTGTTTCCAAAACAGGGATATTCTGGAATCGAAGTCTGTGGCATATATCGAGTATGACCTGTTTGACGAGGCAGGAACATCGTCCAACGCCCAGGTGCTTAGGCTGTGTCCGTCCAATATTGCAGACAAGAAAGACTTGATAAAGGAATGGCTGGACAACTCCGTCGCAACAGGAATCCTGCAGTTCAGACATGACAAGAAAGAATCTCGCGATGGTATTTACGATTTACAGGGAAGGAAGATTTCAAATCCCGGAAAGAAAGGCTTGTATATAATTAAAGGACATAAAATGTTAATAAATGATAATGGTGGAACCAACAGATGAAATGATAACTCGTATAGTACAAAACGAAGAGGAAAAGACTATGATAGCCCACTATACAACTATAGAGGGTTTTCATGGGATGCTCAATAGTGTAACACAAGAAAAAGGGCATTTTTGTATAAATCTATGGGCATCAAATATATTTACCTTAAATGATCCTGGTGAATTTAAATATGGATATCGCGTATTACATCAATGGCTTCCTAAAGTAGAGGAAGAACTAAGAGTCCAAGATGATGAGAAGCTGTCTCGAATATGGACTATCCAAGGAATTGACAATAAAGAACATTCTTTCCTCGACAACGAATTAGAACAATCTATATATAATCAAGAAAAAACTCCTTATGTATTGTCTTTTTCGCATGAAATAGATAATCTTCCGATGTTTAGAATGTATTCGGATGATGCATCTGGAATCTGTGTGGTGTTTTCATATGCGAGGTTAAAAAATAGTTTACGCCTTTACGACGTATGTTATAATCAGGAAATCCAGAAAGAAGGATACGATATGTCGAAAACAGTATATCAACTATATCTAAATAGTTTACATGAACGGGAATTAGACAAGGAACAGAAATTAAAGTTAATGTTAGAGAGTTTAGTTTCATATACGTCAATCATTGCGGCATATATTAAACGTGGTGACTACAAGTATGAAAAGGAAATGAGGCATTGGGAACTGAAATCGCCAACAGATGGAGTAAAATTTCGGACGAATAAAAATGGGAATATTGTACCGTACAAAAATGTAGCAGTTCCTCTTAATGCTATAAAGAAATTAATAATTGGACCATGTGCTGATTTTGAAACTACCAAATATATGATTGATTTGAATTTCAAGTCAAAAGGGATAAAGGAAATACCCCAAATAGTTAAAAGCAACATAAAATACAGACGATATTAAAGCATAGTCAAGAGCAAAGTATGAAGCGAATTATTATATTAATAGTTCTAATAGTATCTGCATTTGAACATATTTATTCCCAGAACTGGGATTACATCGTTAATTCAGGAGAATACTATTATGGCGAGGCTGTGTCCGAGACAGAAGAACAGGCAGACAAGGAAGCTTTGTCAAGGCTGTGTTCGATGATTGCTGTTCATGTATCGAGTGATTTCGGATCTGCCTATAGCCAGACGGTCAAAGACCACAAGATGGAGCATAGCGAGTTCGTACACCGGTGTATATTGACATACACGTCCTCTACGTTGACAAACTGCGAACGCATGACATTGGATTCTGGTTCCAAAAAGATTGTGCGTCGCTGGATGAAACGGTCGGAATTGTCGCGTATATACGAGTCCAGGATTGCAAAGGCAAAGGATATGGTTGCCATGGCAGGTGAGGCTATTGAGAGGAACAAGGTGGGTATTGCCCTCCAGTATTATTACTGGGCATATTCTTTACTGTGTTCTACGCAATATCCCAACGAGGTTACTGACGACGAGGGGCATATCCTTGTTAACTGGATTCCGTCACAGATGCGCTACATATTGGGTGACATAAAGGTTTCCCTGGATCAAAAAGATGGTGAAAACGTGGACTTGTTGTTTACGTACAAGGGCTCGCCTGTGTCGGAATTGGAATTCAACTACAACGATGGCAGGGAAATATGTGTAGGCAAGGCAAAGGATGGACGTGGAACTATGCTGATGATTCCTGATTTTGACGGAGACATGTATCATCTGAACATAGAGTATGAATACAAGAGCCTGTCTCGTGGGGACTCGGAGATGGAGAGCGTGCTGAACGTGGTCGGGCGACTGACATTGCCGGAGGCATTTGAGAAACTGAACTTCCGTATCAACAGGCAAATTGCGTCTGGCAACCATTCTGCAAGAAAGGCTGTTTCCAAGCAGATTGTTCCGTCTGCTACCCAGTTGGCAGAACAAAGCGAGACATACCAAGTCGCTATGAACAGGGTTCTGGGTGCAATACGGGCTCACAGGCATACCGATGCCTATCCTTGTTTTACGCTTGAAGGGCGCGAAATGTTTGACAAGCTGATAGGCTATGGCAAGGGAAGGGTCGTAGGTGAACCACAGATGCATTATTATAAGAGCCACGACGGAGATGTGGTTGCAAGAGGGTTGCAAATGAGTTTTTCGTTCCGGAACGGTACTAAGACCACATTTGTAGAGGATGTGGTATTTACTTTCAATGACAAGGGCAAGATAAAAAATATCGCCTTTGGCCTTGGCAAGAATGCAGAAAATGATATTCTTGTCAAGAAGGTCAGGTGGAAGGAAGAGATCAGGGAAGACTTGGTAGAGTTCCTGGAGAACTACAAGACGGCTTATTGTCTGAAGCGTCTGGACTATATTCGTGATATTTTTGCTGACGATGCCATTATAATCGTCGGCAATGTCACGCGTGTCTATACCAGGCAGCCCGGTGACGGCAATATGTCACTAAAGGGCAGGAACATCATTTCTACCAACAGGTATACTAAGGACAAGTATCTGGAGAATCTTGCCCGTTGCTTCAGGAATAACGAGTTTGTGAATATTCGGTTCAGGCATAGTGACATTCAGAAACTGGAGAAGTCATCCAATCAGGATATCATTTGTGTGCAGTTGGCTCAGGATTATAATTCTTCGTCGTATGCAGATCAGGGCTACCTGTTCCTGATGATTGATATGTCGGATGGTGATTCTCCGTTTATTAAAGTCCGCACATGGCAGCCTGAGCCAGATCCCAAGTTCGGGTATTACAATGCCGGGGATTTCTATGACGAATAAGATGTATCGCATTGCAAGATTTATATGTTCGCTGGTATTATGCTTGTGCATATCTGCTACGGCGATAGCAGAGAACAGGCATGCTCTTATTTTTGGACTGGGCAGGCAGGAAGATGGTAATTGGTCAAAGATAAACGGTGACATAGACGCGGTTTATGTATGCAGGATGCTGGAGAGATGCGGATTCAGGGATATACGTATACTGACCAACGAACGTGCCACGAAACAGGGCATGGCACAGGCGTTCCTTGATCTGGCAAAAGTTTGTAAGAAGGGTGATATGGTATATATACACTATTCTGGTCATGGTCAATATATGACTGACTTGGATGGTGATGAGGCGGAACGGTGGACAGGAAGGCATGCCCGGTGGGACGAATCATGGATTCCTTATGATGCTTATATGTATTACTCTAAGGAGGACAGGGGCGAGAAGCATTTCTGTGATGACGAGATAGCAAGGTATCTGTCCATGATCCGGAAAAGGATCGGTTCGACGGGGAGGTTGTATGTGGTTGTGGATGCGTGCCACAGTGGCGATGCTACGCGAGGAGGTGATTCCGAGTGTGTACGTGGAGTGGACAAGGAATTTATAATTCCTGACAACCCGGATTCGCCTTCGTCCATACATATTGAGGAAAAATGGCTGACCATAAGTGCGTGCAAGCCCTATCAGCTGTGTTTTGAGCAGAGGTCTCCCAAAGCAGGAAAACTGACATACGCATTGTATGAGTTGGGTAATCGTGTCTTCGATATGAGCAACGGTGAACTTGAGTCTGCACTGAACCGCTATATGGAGGAGCATCCCGGGAGATTGCCTCAGAATCCTGTGGTTTCAGGGAAAAAATGAACTGGACATGGGTCACATTGTGTTGAAATATGCATATATATGAAAAACATAGGAAAATGTCATACACGGATGTCGAGATTGTTCTAGGACTGCAGTCCAGAGACAGGGACACGGAGGAATGGTTCTACGGTAGCTCCAGGCAGTATTTTATGAACAGCTTCAACAAGGTGTTCTTTGACGAGGACCAGAAAGTCGAGATTTTCCAGGATGCCTTCCTACGTCTGTGGACGCAGATAGAGGATGGAATGATTTCCATCGAGGACGATGTCGTATGTCGTAAGCAGAAGGATGGCGGGTACGAGCCGATGACCTGTTCTCTGAAAACGTTTCTGTTTTCTATAGCAAGGAATGAATACAGGGAGATTGTACGTAGTACCAGGGAGATATATGTCGACGGGTATTTTGACAACATTAACGACGATGTGACGTATAGCCAGGGCGAGGATGACGAGGCAGAAGTAAAGGTGCGGGTAGTTGACGAGTGTATTCAGATGATGTCGCCGAGATGTCTGGAAATACTGACTCTGTTTTATATAGAGGGAAAGACATTGGACGAGATTATGGAAATCAGGAAAGAGAAGAATACGAGCAAGATAGGGCTGAAGAGTGCCAAATATAAATGTATGAACACTCTGCGTGAAAAAATTACACGGAAGTTGAATCTGCTTAACCTTGAGATATAAGATGATTACGGAAGAATATAATGACGACATGCATAGGATTATTGTTGAGAGGTTAGGGGAACGCAACAGGAAGATGGAAATCATCAGGGGTTATGAGCGTTCTAAAAACAGGAGACGTGTGTTTTCTTTCATTGGCCTGCTGATGGCAGCTTGCCTGGTTGGCGTGGTATTTATGATTGACATAAATCCGCTTACGGAGCCTGCGGATGAGGCTGTCAGGTCAAGCTTGGGAAGCGCACAGGAACTCATAGAGCAGGGAAGGTATGACGAGGCTTTGTCTGTGGTCGAAAGGGAGTTGTATGTCTCTGACAGCACCCTGCGTGAATTGAGTAAGGAGGAGATTACTGATGACGAAGAGCGTGGGTACGAGGTAAAGGCCCTGAAAGTCAAGATTAAGGAATTGCACAAAGAGCGTGCGGCGCTGAAAAAGATATTGGAGTAGCTGGGTCACTTTGATACAATCCTTACATAAAGAGTAAAAGGAAACCATTTAAACTAAATAATTAACAAGATGAAAAAGGTAATTGTAATGATGGTAATGGCCATCAGTGCGTCAGTAGTTTTTGCACAGAGTGCCGCCGAACTTGCCAAGCAGCAGAGGGCGCTGAACGAAATTAACATGAAGATGCTGAATACGAAGCCTTCCAAGGATGCTCGCAAGCAGGAAAAGAAGCTGGTGAAACAAGGCTGGCTGGTGCCGGCAGGTGGTAAGACCATTGCCAAGCAGATAACGGAGGTGCAACTTCTGGGAGAGGAACTTATGGCCGATGAAAACGGCAATCCTGTAAAGCGGTATATCTTGCGTTCGGCACAGGCCGTATCCGGGACGTTCAATACAGGTGTGGCAACAGCTCGTGCAAATGCACAGGTAGAACTGGCGGCAATGTTGCAGACAAAGGTCGCAGCAGCAATGGAGTCTAAGTTGGACAATCAGCAGGCTACGTCTATCACGGCACATACTGTAGAGAAGTTCCATGAGAGAGCAAAGTCTATTATTGATGCTTGTCTGACGAATACAAATACCGTTTTGTCTATTTACAGAGTTACTGCACAGAAGAACTATGAGGTGCAGGTACAGGTGGTATTTGACAAGAAGGAACTGTCGTCCCGTTTGAAGAGAAGATTGCAGCAAGAGTTGGAGCAGGAGGGTGACGAAGACCTGAACGACATCGTGGACAGTGTTTTGAAGGGAGAGTTATAAAACAATAGTGTGGGATGAACCGATTTGTGATAACTATGTGCATGGCAACGGGTGTTCTCGTGTGCCATGCACAAGACAGCGGTAAGAATCAAAGGGATTTTGATGCTTTCCGTGCAGAAATGCATAAGGATTTTGACGGTTTCCGTGCAGAAATCATGCGTGACTACATCGAGTTCGTAAGGAATCCCTGGCAAGAATCCAAATCAGTTCCTTCCGTGCCAAGACCAAAGGTCGAACCAGTACCTCCTGTGGTCTTGTCAGACGAAGACAGAGACACCTTGAGGGTTAATAGCAACCCGATTGTGATAAAGGAAATCGTCAAGCCAGATCCGACGGTTCCGCAGCCGGGACCGATAGGGACGATTCCGGAGAATGACAGCGAAGACAGTGGAAGTATAGAAGTGTCGTTTTATGGTACGCCTCTGAAAATAAGGTTTGCTGCTAATGGTGGCTTTCATATAGGTAAGGTTTCAGAAAAGAATGTGGCGGAGGCTTTGACAGTACTTGCTTCGGACGATTATGACAACAGTATTATTGACTGTCTTGCTATAAGAAAGGAGTGCCATCTGTGTGATTGGGCGTACCTGCAACTGGTGCAGGCAGTCGCTGACAAGGCATGTGGCAAGTCGTCCAACGAGTCGGTATTGCTGGCTGCCTATCTGTTGATGCAGTCCGGCTACAAGATCAGACTGGCATATAGTGGCGATGCGCTGTATCTGTTATATGCCAGCAAACATCGTATTTTTGACAGAAGACCTTATTTGCTGGACGGAGACTACTATTATGGATTGGTGGAACTGCCTGCAAGACTGAATATTTCCAAGGCAGGTTTTCCTAACGAGCAGTGCATTTCGTTGCAAATATCAGAGCAACCAGGATTCTCGAAGGAATTGAACGCTGAGAGGGTGGTGTCGTCAAGGTTGTTTCCTGCATTCAGTGTAGAGGTCCGGACTAACAAGAATTTATTGTCCTTTTATGAGACATACCCATGCTCGTATTATAACGACAACTATATGACTCAATGGTCGCAGTATGCAGATACTCCCATGGATCCGGAAATTGTCAAAAGCGTTTATCCGGAGTTTAGGAGGATGTTGTCTGGACTTTCTGAAACAGAGCAGGTGAACAGGTTGCTTAACTGGGTTCAAACGGGCTTCAAATACGAATATGACGATAAGGTGTGGGGACGTGACAGGGTGTTCTTCTCCGAGGAAAGTCTCTTTTACCCTTTCTGCGATTGCGAGGACAGGAGTGTGTTGTTTACCCGTCTTGTCAGGGATTTGACGGGATTGGAGTGCCTGTTGGTTTATTATCCTGGTCATCTGGCTGCAGCTGTTGGTTTTACGACGGCTGTGAATGGTGACTATCTTGATGTGGAGGGGAAAAGGTTTGTTGTCTGCGACCCTACTTTTATTGGGGCTCCGGTGGGCATGTCAATGCCTGAAATGAGGAATAAAAATACAGGGGTAATTATCCTGAAATAGGGGCTTGTCACAATAAATTGTCACCTGATATGGCTTATGTCAGGTGTTCGTTTGTGATTTTTGACTCAATAAATACGAGTTGTCGCTTGGATACTTGTGACTATCCTGGTCGCTTTTGCATGGCAGAATGTGCTTGTGAACTTTCTGGTCTTGTCTTGATTTTTCGCATGAAGCACAGCAGCCTTGACTGGTTGTGTCAGTGCTTGTCTGCCTCTCTTTGTGCCGGCGCTTTTAGTCATTTGTAATTCTTCCTTCTTGCTATTCTGCCAATAATTGCCTATCTTTGTGCGCGGAAATAGGAATAAATATATTTTTTTGAGATATGACATTGCATGAGAAGATAGCTGCGGCTGTGGTGGCTTGTGTCAGGGACCTGTACGGTACGGAGTTGCAGGACAAGATGGTTCAGTTGCAGGAGACCCGTCCTGAGTTTGAGGGTCAGCTGACGCTGGTCGCTTTCCCCTTGCTGAAGGTGAGCCGCAAGTCTCCCGAGGCTACTGCAGGGGAGATTGGCGCATACCTGACAGACAAGTATCCTGAGCTGATTAGCAGGTACAACGTAGTTAAGGGATTCCTGAACATGGTGATTGCACCGGCCGAATGGATTGGGATGCTGGACCGTATCCGTAAGGATTCCCGTTTCGGCTTCCGTCCGGTCACTGACGACAGTCCCCTGGTTATGATCGAGTACAGCAGCCCGAATACGAACAAGCCTTTGCACCTGGGTCACGTCCGCAACAACTTGCTTGGCTGGGCGCTGGCCAATATCATGGAAGCCAACGGCAACAGGGTGGTGAAGACCAACATCGTGAA
>DFKL01000069.1:10588-10944 GCA_002373535.1 Prevotellaceae bacterium UBA3646
GGCATACATATCTGCAAGTCTATGCTGGCATGGCTTAAGTATGGCAATGGCGAGACCCCCGAGAGCAGCGGCAAGAAGGGAGACCATCTTATTGGTGACTATTATGTGGCGTTCGACAAGCACTACCGCGAGGAAGTGAAGGAACTGAAGGCAAGGTTCATTGCCGAGGGTATGGATGCCGAGGCAGCGGAGGAGAGGGCGAAGAACGAGTCTCCGCTGATGGTGGAGGCTCACGAGATGCTGGTCAAGTGGGAGAATAACGATCCAGAGGTCCGTGCC
Source organism: Prevotellaceae bacterium UBA3646 (assembly GCA_002373535.1). Taxonomy (GTDB): domain Bacteria; phylum Bacteroidota; class Bacteroidia; order Bacteroidales; family Bacteroidaceae; genus Physcousia. The sequence goes on from DFKL01000069.1 coordinate 10,868, forward strand.
TTGTGGGAGAAGATGAATGGCTGGGTCTATGCCGGCTTCGACGAGACATACAAGGCTCTGGGTGTCGGTTTTGACAA